>JAJQEL010000101.1 GCA_021201655.1 Erysipelotrichaceae bacterium
AAAATAGCAGGCCGCCAGTTCCCTGATACCCCTTCGGGTATCTTTTTTTATGCTTTATTTATTATTTTAAATAGTGTAAAATAATCTTATAAGTTATTATTAATTATAAGGTGGTTTTACTTATGAAAAAGGGTAATTATATTTTTAATGTCCTGCTTATTTTAATTATCGGTTTTATAGCTGTCTATATTTTTATTGATGGTGAATTTGATCAGATGCTTTATGCTTTTCAAAATGCTTCACTATTTTGGATTGTTATTATGTTTTTAGGTATGTTTTTATATTATTTTTTTGATGCTCTTTCTTTGATTCATTTTGGCAGAGTTTATAAAAAAGATTACTCTCTTAAGCAATCTTTGACCAATTGTATCAGTGCTTATTTTTTTAATGGTGTTACTCCTTTTGCTAGTGGTGGTCAATTTGCTCAAGTTTATATTTTTAATAAACAGGGAATTATTCCTACTTATTCAGCAAGTATTTTGCTATTATCATTTATTTGTTATCAAAGTGTATTAGTTATTTATACGGCTATTATCTTATTACTTAGATTACAATATTTTATTAGTAATGAGGTTTATTCTATAGGTTTAGTTTTATTAGGTTTTTTTATTAACTTATTAGTGATACTTGTTTTATTTTTAGGGGCAAATTCAAAAGCTTTACAAAATTTTATTATTCATAATATTATTAAATTACTTTATAAAATCCATATTATCAAAGATTATGAATTAACTTCTATTCGTATTGAACGTTATTTTTCTGATTTTCGTGAACAGCTTCATTTCTTACAAAATAATAAAACAATTTTAATGAAAGTTGTTTTCAATAATTTTATGAAACTATCTATTGCTTATTCTATGCCTTTTTTAGCTACTAAGGCTATGCGTTTATCAGTTTCTTATAGTCAATTATTAGATTTTATGACACTTTGTTCTTGTATATATATGATTACTGCTTTTATTCCTATTCCTGGTTCTTCTGGCGGAGCTGAAGGATTATATATGGTTATGTTTAGTTTTTTAGGAACCGTTGGGGTAACTTCTTCAATGATGCTTTGGCGTTTTATGACATACTATTTAGGATTGATTTTAGGTATTCTATTCTTTTCTTTTAATAAAGAAATTAATGGCAGGAGATTGGAGTGATAAAATGAATATCGCAATTTTTAGTGATACTTTTTTACCAGATATAAATGGTGTCGCGATGTCATCTCATATTTTATGTGATGAACTTACCAAACATGGTCATCATGTTTTAGTTGTAACAACACAATTACCAGAAAATAGTGATTACCAGGAAGCCGATAATTATGTATTGCGTTTACCTGGTATTGATTTAAAGAATCTTTATGGATATCGTGCTTCTAGTATTTATTCTTTTAAGGGTATGAAAGAAATAAAAGATTTTGAACCTCAACTTATTCATATTCAAACAGAATTTGGTATAGGTATTTTTGGCAAGATAGTTGGTGAAATACTCAACATTCCTGTATTTTATACTTATCATACAATGTATGCTGACTATTCACATTATATAAATCCTATCAATAATAAAACCGTAGACAATGCTACTAAAAGTATCATTGAAAAAATATCTAAAATATATGGTGATAGCTGTAGTGAACTCATTGTTCCTTCAAAAAAAACAGCTCAAGCTTTAAAAGAATATGGCATTTCAAAAAATATAAATGTCATTCCAACAGGCTTACAGTTAGATAGATTTGAACAATATAATGAAGAAAATATAAAAATGATAAAAGATCAATATCATTTACATGATTGTTTTGTGTTTACATTTTTGGGACGTATCGCTCAAGAAAAAAGTATTGATTTAATCATTAAGGCTATGCCTAAGATTATTCAACAAAATAATCATATACGTTTTATGATTGTTGGCGATGGTCCGCAAATAGATGATTTAAAACAATTATCAATTGATTTAAATATGGATCCATATATTATATTTACAGGTGCTAAGCAACCTTCACAGGTGAGCGATTATTATCATGTTTCTTCGATATATATATCAGCTTCCATCAGTGAAACGCAAGGTTTAACATATATTGAAGCTATGGCTTCACATATTCCTGTCCTTGCAAGATATGATATAAATTTAGAAGATGTCATTATTGAAGGCGAGAACGGCTACTTTTTTAGAAATGAAGATGAAATGATTGATAGAATTATATCTTTATCTAAGATGGATCTATCATTATTATCACAAGGTGCTTTTAATACCGCAAAGCAATATAGTAGTGAAGTTTTTTATAATAAGATGATTGCCCTTTATCATAAAGGCTTATCAAATCATCATTACTGCTATAAGGTGGTTTCCATTGAAATGGATACTCATAATCGCTATAATGTTGCTTTCCAATTTGATAATCAACAGGTTATTTTAACTTTAAGTAAACAAGTTATTGAGCGCTATGGTTTAAGTATTGGACAAGTTGTTGATCGTGAAGAGTTAGATGCTTTGAAAGATCAGGAACAAGTGGATAAGGCCTATCACTTAGCTTTAAAATACTTAACATATCGTGATTATACTTATAAGAATATGCAGGAAAAACTCAAAGAAAAAGGTGATTTTGATGATATTCAAATAGATATGACCATGGAATATTTAGTAAGTAAAAATCTTATTGATGATATGGAATATACACGCAATTATTTTCAAAAATCGACACGTTTAGGTTGGGGTGTGAATAAAATTATTAATAATCTTAAAAGTCAGGGAGTTTCTCCTTTTGTGATAGATGAATTTTTGGCAGATTATCCAATCGAGACTGAATATGATAAAGCTATTGAGATTATTCAAAAGCTTTATCAGGAAAATACAACTAAACCAAAATATGCATTAATCCAAAATATTAAAAATAAGTTATTTAACAAAGGCTTTTCACAGGAAGTTGTAGAAAAAGCAACAAATGATTTTGACTTTATATTTCCTAAAGAACGTACTATGAATCTGTTAAGAAAAGAATATGAGCGTGTTTATAAGCGTTATAAGAATCGTTATGATTCGCGCATTTTAAAAAGTAAGATAATTACTTTTTTGGTGCAAAAGGGCTATGAGTATAATGATGTTGTAGAATTAATGAGTGAAGTATGGGAGGATACATATGATTAAGATTAAGGATATGAAATGTGGCGATGATAATGTTGAATTTAGCGCTATGATTAATCATGTAACTATTGGTAAGACAAATGGTGCTAATAAAAGCAATTATTTAAGTATTGTTTTTCAAGATGATACAGGGATGATTGATGCCAAATTATGGAATGCTAGTCCTAAGAACATAAAAGAATTGGTTACTGGCGCAGTGGTAAGAGGAGTAGGGGATATTATTAAATATAGTGATGATCGACAAATGAAAATTGTTTCTATTGAAGATATCTCATATCAGCAGTCTTTACAATTGCAGTATCTTGAAAAAGCTCCAATGGATAAAGATGCTATTATGAATGAATTAATGAAATATGTGAAACGTATTTCTAATACAAAACTTTATGTTCTAACAAAATATATTATTGAACAGCAAGCTGAAAAAATGAAAATTTATCCAGCTGCCAGCAAGAATCATCATGATTACGTTTCAGGATTGGCATATCATACTTTCTCTATGTTGAAGATTGCTGATGGAATGTTAAATGTTTATCCTAATTTAAATAAAGATTTGTTGTTTGCAGGTATATTATTACATGATATCGGCAAGACAGTTGAATTATCTGGGCCTGTTGTTCCTGCTTATACTTTTGAAGGAAAGATGCTAGGCCATATTTCTATTGCTCAAGCTATGATTAGTAATGCCGCTAAAGAGCTCAATATCAGTGGTGAAGAAGTGGTTTTACTAGAACATATGATTTTATCACATCATGGTAAAAATGAGTTTGGATCACCTGTATTACCGCAAATCAAAGAAGCCGAAATGCTTTATCTCATTGATAATATTGACGCAAGAATGAATATGTTTGATAAAGCGCTATGTGATTTACAGCCAGGAGAATATAGTAAGCGTATTTATGCTTTAGAAAATCGTATGGTTTATAAACCAAAAATGTATGATTAAAAGATCCAGTTAATCTGGATCTTTTACAATACTTAAATAAAAATTTTTCCACATCTCTTTAACATGTTCTTTCGAATAATATTCACTAATATTTTTGGAATAGAGTTGTGTGGTGGCATAAAGTATAGGATTGTCTTTCAATTGTTGAATGAGTGTTATAAAGTCATCATTATTAGAAGCTGATAAATATTGATTCAATAAAATATCTTTATATAAATATAGATTTCTAAGCAGTAAAGGTGTACGCGAATTGACAGCCTCCAATATGGACATTGGAAATAGTTCATTATAAGAAGGCATAAATAAAACATCGGCCATATTATATATATTATTCATTTCGTTTCTATCAATAATACCTGCAAATGTCACATTTTGAGGTGGATTTTCATATATTTCTTTGAGCTCTTCATAACCATCACTAATAATTCCAAAAGAAAAGCCTCCAGCCCAAATAAATTGCACATCAGGCAATTTCTTAGCAATCTCCACAAAATCTTTAACACCTTTACGAGTTTGTACTTGTCCTACACCTAAAACACAAAAGCTATTGATATGGTATTTTATCTTTGTTTGTCTTATCGTTTCTTTGTCTTGTTTAAAGAACTTATCTTTAGAAACATAATTAGGAATATAAATGATTTTTTCTTTACTTATACCATATTTTACCAAATTATCGATAAACATAGGATTAACAACGACTAGATAATCAGCCGATTCATAGAAAAACAACACATATTTTTTAAAAATATGAAATGCTGATCTAGGTAATTGAATACTACCATCTAAAGTATCTGGCAAAAAGTGAACATAAGCTACATTAACACCTTTATTCATTTTCATTTGAATCAAATATTTTGGTAAAACAGTATGACAATGAATAATATCAGCAGGCTTGTTATCATTAATAACAACATCAAAATAATCACATAGTTCATCTTTGATAAGTGTAACCTGTTCTTTATAGGCACTCCCAACACCTTGCCTCTCAACCTTATCAGCATTTGATAACATATTGATTCTAATCTTATGCATCCTTTTCCTCCTTTTTATCAATATATCTTATGTTTTGTTTAAAGATAAATGAAAAAGGATTCAAAAGAATCCCTTATTTCGTTAATTTTGTATAAATATTTTGTAAATCTACTTCATTGCTACGATCAGTATAAATTGCCTTAAAGCCATCACTTTCGCTGTAGCGAGGGATAATATGAATATGGAAATGATGTACCGATTGACCAGCAATTTCATTCATATTAGAAACAATATTGAAACCTTTTGCACCAAGCTTATCTTCAATATTTTTAGCTACTACTTGAACAACTTTCATCATATGACCTAAGGTATCACTATCAACATCTAAAATATGATCGTAATGTTTTTTAGGAATGACTAGTGTATGTCCATCTGTTGTTTGGCTTAAATCCAGGAAAGCTAAACATATGTCATCTTCATAAACTATTTTTCCCGGAATTTCATGATTTATAATCTTACAAAAAATACAATCATTCATATTGAACCTCCGTTAATCTAAATATTGGTCAGAGATTTCTTCAATCGCTGCTTTTATTTTAGAATCATAAACATCAAAATTATACTTCTTTAAATAAATACCTTCAACATATTCCTGAACATCACTATCGCTAGATAATGTATCAACAATATCTTCACTATTACTATGATCAGTATCATATAAGTAAAGAACAGCATAAGTATCATCACTTAATTTAATAGCACTACTATAGACACCATCTTCCTCCACAGCTGATAATTCATCTAGAATGTCAATTAAATTATCATCCAATGTAGAATTCTTAGTAACCATACCAGCATCTTCAGTGTCATCGCTATATTCTTCCATGAGTTCATCAAAAGCATCTTCATCAGTGGCCTCAGAAATAATATTTAAAGCTTCTGATTCTTTTTCAACAACAATTTTCTTAAAACTACATACAGAATATTCTTCAATCATAGCTTCAAGATTATCAGTAATATAGTGCTCTCTTAACAATTCCTGCTTAGCACTAGGAACAATAATCTGTTCAACATACTCATCTACATCATCATAACCCATATAGGAAGCATATACAGACAAATCATCATCAGTATAAGATGCATATTCTTCTTTAATCTCTTCAACCAAATCATTAAGTTCATCTTCATCGGTTAATTCAATATCAGCTATTTTTGTAAGAGCTTCTACTAATACTTCATTAGCTCCATAATAATCTACTAAATATTCAAAGAAACCTTGTTTTGTTACTTTTAAAGTAGAATCGCTGACTAAAACACTATCACCATCACTAACTTGAACGCTGTAGCTAGAAGATGAACAGGCGAACAATACACAAGCACACATTAATAATAATATTAACTTTTTCATGTTATTCTTCCTCCCTTAATTCATCACGATATTCTAAATTATCGTTTAAAATATCTTCGATGATTTGTTGAGTATCATCATCAGCATAACTTAGATCATAAGTTTTAAATGCCATATAAACCATATAATCATCATAAACAAGTAGTGGTGAATCTAAATCGATAACTTCTAATTCAGCCTTGATTGTTTCTTTATCGGTACTTGTGCAATAAATAAAATAATAACCATCATCACCTTGAATTGCTTCTGAAACTTCGCCTTCTTCGATTTCTAATATAGCAGTTTCTACATCATCGCCATAAGTATCAGCCAAATCAGATGTAGAATCAACAACGCCTAAATTACCTTTAGCACTCGCTGTATCATCATCGGAATAATCAGCAGCTATTTCCGCAAATGTTTTATCAGTTTCAAGCAATGATTCGACTTCTTCCAATGCTTCGCTTTCTTCGTCGGTAGGATCAGTAGGATCATCCATCGCCACCATAATAATACTAACAATACGAGGGGATTCATAATCATAGTAATCATCAAAGACTTCATCAAAATTATCTTTAACATATTGTTTTAAAAATTCAGAATATTGCAATGATTGAATTAATGATTCTTCATAATCATCCATAGATTCATAACCACTAGAAGTTAGTGCACTCTCTAAATATTCATCAGCACTATCACCATAATAACTATCATATTCGTCTTCAATTTCTTCAATAATTTCTGCAGCACTCGTTTTCATATCACTAGTCACAGGAAAATAAGCTTGTACCAATTGATCTAAAACATAAGAAAATAGCATCTGTTTACCAGTAGTAGAAGTTGCTAATTCATCATAAATATCATCTGCATAGATATTAGCGCCATCTATTGATGCAACTACATATTTACCATCATCCTTAACAGTACCAGAGCATCCACTTAAGACTAACAGACAAGCTAATGCTAGTCCTATAAGTTTTTTTTGTTTCATATAGACCTCCTCAAATTTATAAACAATATTATTATACACGAATTGAATATTTTTTCAACTTTTGTAGGCTATAATACAAAATTTAAACGTTTTTTACCATAATATAAGTTGACATAGCGAGATTATAAAGGAGGGATTGATATGCTGGCACATCAAGGTTCTTTTACTTTGATTCTTGTATTATTCATATTGCTTGTGATTATTTGTGGAATCTGTTAAAATTATACTCCATAGTTAAACTATGGAGTATTTATAAATTTATTATCGTATTACTTGAATATATCTATATTTTTACGTAAAATAATCATTCGAAAGGGGCGACAATTGATGTCAACTTTAGTAATAAAAGATTTACATGTTGAAGTAGGAGATAAAGAAATATTAAAGGGTGTTGATTTAATAATTAATGGTGGTGAAGTGCATGCGTTAATGGGACCAAATGGTAACGGGAAATCAACTTTACTTTCCACAATTATGGGACACCCAAAATATAAAGTGACCCAAGGAACAATAACATTAGACGGAAAAGATTTACTGGCTATGGATGTTGATGAACGTGCGCGTGCTGGGTTGTTTTTAGGTATGCAATATCCACAGGAAATACCTGGTATTACTAACTCTGATTTTTTAAGGGCTGCAATGAATTCTAGAAGAGATACACCTATCTCATTGTTTAAATTTATTAGGACATTGGATAAAAATATTGCGGAGTTAAATATGGATGAAAATTTAGCACATCGTTATTTAAATGAAGGCTTTTCTGGTGGTGAAAAGAAACGTAATGAAATTTTACAAATGAAATTGTTAGAGCCATCTATTGCTTTGTTAGATGAAATTGATTCAGGCTTGGATATTGATGCTTTACATGTTGTAAGTGATGCTATTAATTCTATGCGTAGTGATGATTTTGGCTGTATTATGGTATCCCATTATGAGAGAATGTTTGAGCTTGTTCAACCAACTCATGTACATGTTTTAGTTTCTGGTAGGATAGTAGAAAATGGTGGCTATGAGCTTGTTGAAAAAATTGATAATGAAGGTTATGAATGGATTAAGGAAAAAGGTATTGAGATTGATGAAGAAGATTTTAATCATGGCATTATATTAGGAGCCTGTGGCAAGAAGGAACAGTTAAACAATGAATAAATATACATTAAGCAGTCAGTTTTATATTGTTTTATATAATAATGAATGCATAGAATCTCATTTACCTGAACGTGTCTGTTATCATGATGGGGTTATATCTTTTTATAATTTATCACCTATTGAAGTTCAGATTGTTTATCTTTTAGATAAGCATCAAAGTATGGATGTTTCTATAGAAATAGAGAAAAATATAGAAGTGAGTATTATTGAAAGCAGGATTTTGAATGTTGATTCAAAGTTAAATAGAAAGTTATTAATTAAAGCCGATGCAATCGTCCATTTGTTTGGCGAAAATGATTCTTTGGATGGTGAAATTACTGAAGAAGTTCATTTATTAGATAATGCCCAATGTCAATATGGCTATGCCGAATTATCTGATGGTAATTTTAATGGAAACTATCGTTATTACTTGGATGGTGAAGGAGCCGATGCCAAGGTGAGAATGGCGATATTGTCTAAGATGCATGAAGATAAGCACTACGAAGTTTTGATTCAACATAATAAACCACATACTTTTGGACAAATGGATAATTATGGGGTTGTTAAGGATGAAGGAAAGCTCGTGATTGATGGTATTGGAACAATTACAAAAGGTCAAAGTGGTTCAGCTTCTCATCAAAATAATCGCATCATGGTATTTGATGAGAAATGCAAGGCAAGTGCTAATCCATTTCTATTTATTGATGAATATGATGTAAAAGCATCACATGCGGCTGGGGTAGGAAAAATGGATGAAGAACATCTTTATTATCTGCAAAGTCGTGGCTTGACTAAAAAACAGGCAATGCAGCTTATTACATATGGTTATTTAAGACCTGTTATCGAAGTTATTGATAATGATATGTTGAAAGAACGCTTTGAAAAAGCGTTAGCAAAGGTGGGTGAATAAAATGCTTGATGTTCAAAAAATTAGGCAAGATTTTCCGATGCTAAGTAGATCTATGCATAATCATCCTATCATTTATTTAGATAATGGGGCTACAACTTTAAAACCTCAATGTGTAATTGATGCGGTATGTCAATATTTGACTAATTATTCTGGCAATGCCCATCGTGGCGATTATGATTTATCACATGAAGTAGATACGCAATTTGAACAAGCTAGAGAAATAATTCAGAAGTTTATTAATGCTAAAAGAAAAGAAGAAATAGTCTTTACCAGTGGTTCTACTGACTCATTGAATCTCGTTGCTTATGGTTATGGAGATACACATATTCAAAAAGGCGATGAAATATTGATTACTGTTGCTGAACATGCTTCTAATACCTTACCTTGGTTTGATATTGCGAGAAGTCATGAGGCCTTTGTTAATTATATAGAATTAGATAAAGAGGGTCGACTGACTTTAGATAATGTAAAAAAAGCTATTACAAATCGTACAAAAATCATTGCAATTGCTGAAGTTACCAATGTATTAGGATACCGTGCGCCAATGAAGGAAATATGTGAATATGCGCATGAAAGAGGTATTATTGTCATAGCTGATGGGGCTCAAAGTGTTCCTCATCAGATTACTGATGTACAAGATAGTGATGTGGATTTTTTGGCATTTTCAGGTCACAAAATGTGTGGGCCTACGGGTATAGGAGTTTTATATGGTAAATATGATTTATTATGCGAAACAAAGCCTACTAGACTTGGTGGGGGCAGTAATTCACGTTATAACAGTTGCGGTAGTGTTACTTTGAAAAATCCACCATATAAGTTTGAAGCAGGAACACCAAATATTGAAGGTGCTATTGGCTTGGGTGCTGCCGTACAATATTTAAACAGTATCGGGATGGAGCAAATTCATGAATATGAATTATATTTAAGAAATTATGCTATAGAAAAAATGAAACAATTGGACAATATTGAAATCTATAATGAAAATTCTCAAGGTGCTATTGCCTTTAATATTAAAGGGGTTTTTTCTCAAGATGGGGCATCACTTTTTAATACATATGGCATTTGTGTACGTGCTGGGCAGCATTGTGCCAAAATTCTAGATGAATTTTTAAATGTAACCAATACCCTTCGTGCTTCATTTTATGTTTATAATACAACTGAAGAAATAGATAGTTTTATTGAAGTTTGTAAGAAAGGAGATGATTTCCTTGACGCATTCTTTGAATGATCCTCAATTAATGAGAGAAATTATTATGGATCATTACAGTAATCCACGAAATCGTGGATTGGTAGATGATGATTCTTATTTAAAGGTCAATATGAATTCAGAAACATGTATCGATAATTTAGATATTCAGGCCAAATTTGATGGAGATGTCATTACTGATATTCGTTATGATGGTGAAGCTTGTGCTATTTGTACTTCTTCAACATCTATTATGAGTGAACTTCTTAAAGGTAAAACCAAAGAGGAAGCACAAGTTATTATTGATAATTATATGAATATGATTTTTGAAAAAGATTATGATCCTGAAATATTGGAAGAAGCTATTGCTTTTCAAAATACTTATAAACAGGCAAATCGTATTAAGTGTGCAACTTTAGGTTGGAATGGATTAATCGAATTAATGAAAGAAAGTGAGGAGTAGATATGGCTAAAGAAGATATCAATATTCCTGGTAATAATGATGATTATGATTTCATAGATGAAGATGTTTCTGTTTTTAAGACACCTAAAGGTTTGAATGAAGATGTTGTAAGGGAAATATCAAGAATCAAAAATGAACCAGAGTGGATGCTAGAATATCGTTTAAAATCTTTGCATTGCTTTTTAGAAAAACCAATGCCTACCTGGGGCGTTGATTTAAGCAAAATGGATTTTGATGATTATACATACTATAACAAGCCAAGTGATGGTTTAACAGATAAATGGGATGAGGTTCCTGAAACAATTAAGAATACTTTTAATAAATTAGGGATTCCTGAAGCTGAACAAAAGTTTTTAGCAGGCGCGTCTGCACAATATGAATCAGAAGTTGTTTATCATAATATGTTAGAAGAAGTTAGAGAAAAAGGTGTTATTTTCTTAGATATTGATAGTGGTTTAAGAGAATATCCCGAAATATTTAAAAAGTATTTTGATACTGTGATACCTTATGATGATAATAAGTTTTCAGCTTTAAATGGGGCAGTGTGGTCTGGTGGTTCATTTATCTATGTACCTCCTGGAGTGACATTGGAAAAGCCATTACAATCTTATTTTAGAATCAATAGTGAAAGAATGGCACAGTTTGAAAGAACGCTGATTATTGTTGATAAAGGCAGTGATATTCATTATGTGGAAGGTTGTACAGCACCATCTTATTCTAAAGATTCTTTACATGCTGGGGTTGTTGAAATAGTTGTTTTAGAAGATGCAAAATGCCGTTATACAACCATTCAGAACTGGTCTAAGAACATTTATAATCTTGTGACACAACGTGCCAAGGTATCTAAAAATGGTTCAATGGAATGGATTGATGGAAATATCGGTTCACTTGTAACAATGAAATATCCAACGTGTATACTTGAAGGAGAAGGTGCAAAAGGAACATGTATTACAATTGCTGTGGCTGAAAATCAGCAGATTTTAGATTCTGGCAGCAAGATGATTCATCTTGCCCCAAATACTTCAAGCCAGATTATTTCTAAATCAATTTCTAGAGAAGGCGGTAAAGTAAATTATCGTGGCTTGGTTTATCATGCACCAGAAGCATTAAATGCGAAAAGTAATGTGGAATGTGATACGTTAATCCTTGATGAAAAATCAACCAGTGATACTGTACCAACCAATATTATGCATAATAATGATTCTGTAATATCTCATGAAGCAACTGTTTCCAAAGTTTCTGAAGAACAATTATTCTATTTGATGAGTCGTGGATTAACTAAGCAGCAAGCCACGGAAATGATTGTAATGGGTTTTATTGAACCATTTTCAAGAGAATTGCCGATGGAATATGCAGTTGAACTCAATCAACTTATTAAATTAGATATGGGTGATGCTATTGGATAAAGGTTATATTCGACAGATGATGAAAGCTAAACGTCTTCAACAAATGGAGACGTTTTCTCCTTTATCATCTCGTATTAGTCAAACTGTATTAAAACATCCTAAAATTCAGCAAGCTGCTATGATTGGCTGTTATGTCTCATTAAATGAGGAAGTTGATACGCATCAATTAATCAAAAAATTATTAAAAAATCATCGTGTTTGTGTTCCTAAAGTACATGGCAATACAATGGATTTTTATGAAATATATTCATTAACAGATCTAACAGAAGGTTATTTTCATGTTTTAGAACCGACAACAAATTTACTTGTTGATATAAATGATATTGATATTATGATAGTTCCTATGCTCGCTTATGATGCTCAATTTTATCGTGTTGGTTACGGCAAGGGTTATTATGATCGCTATTTTGCGAATGGATATCAAGGCTATAAACTTGGCTTGGCTTATTCTTTTCAATATGTTGATGCGATTAATCATGATCAATATGATATTCCGATAGATGAAATAATAACTGAAAAAGCTTTATAAGCTTTTTTATTTTACATAATTTTTCATGATTAGACATATACTAAAAAGGTGAAGAGAATGAAAAAATATCTTATGATTATTTTGAGTATTTTAACAATTTTTTCAATATTCATAAGTTATCTTTATATCAGATGTATACCACGTTTAAAGGAATATGGGAAGTTTGAAATTGAACGATTGAATCAGTTGATAATCACTCATAGTACAACCGATAGTCATTACGATGATTTGCTGATTATAGAAAGAAATGCTGATGATGAAATTGATTTATTGGAATTTGATATGGTAAAAGTCAATCAACTTGCAACACAAATTGTTTTAGAACTTGAAAATATTTATACAGCTATAGAAGAAGGTCATTATCAGGCTAAAGATGATAGCTATTATGAAAAAAGAATAGAAAACATAGCACGAAGTGGTATTATTTCAAATATATCAATATCTACATTGATCAATGTGCCATCTCTTTTTTCACCATCTATTGCTATTTGCTATAAACATTTATCATCTATCAGCAGTTCTGTTAATAAAAGCATTGAAAATTATGGTATTAATCATGTAATAGTTGAATTATCTATTGAAATTAATATGAATCTTACAATGATATATCCTTTTTTTGAACAATACGATAGTTACACTATTACTATTCCTATTCTAATAGAGATATTTCCAGGACAAGTTCCTCTTATTTACAATTATTAAGGAGAAAATA
>JAJQEL010000087.1 GCA_021201655.1 Erysipelotrichaceae bacterium
AATAGCAAATCATTTTAATTATTTAAATTGTCTACTTGACAAAATCACTTCAAATTACTGATCATGTTTTAATTTATTTTTCTTTTAAATTCCTAAATAATTATATAAAGGTTCTTTCAATTGTGAAACAACATAACTACTGCCACCACGATCTTTCACATCTTCAACCATTGTTGTAATTACGATTGGTGTATCACTATCAACACTCATAACCGTAAACCAGCCAATTTCTGTACCTGTTATATCATCTTGTGATGATTTGATTTCACCAGTACCAGTCTTACCAGCTAAAGTAACAGAACTACTATAAATAGAATGCCCTGTACCATTAGAATCACTTATAACACCTGTTAAAGCTTCTAACACAGTATCGACTGTATCTGAAGAAAATGGTTCTGCCCAAACAGATTGATCGGTGGTAGAGACAACATGTGGTGTCATCATTTGTCCATCATTCACATATAAGCTATAAATAGCTGCCACTTGTACAGGATTCATCAATATTTCACCTTGTCCATAACCACTATCAGCTATTTGGATTTCATCTTCAAAAGTATCACTTGTATATTGCGAAGATGTTAATGATAATTCAAATGGTATTTCTTCACCAATCTTTAATGATTCATAACCTGCTACTAAATTATCAGCACCAATTTGTAAAGCGGCTTTCGCAAAGTAGACATTATCAGATTTTACTAAAGCATTATATAATGTATTAGGTGATGCTGCATGGTCAGTTGTTACATAATAACTTCCCCAAGATGAATCTTTTTGCCATGAACTTTCAGTTGTTAGATCCTCATTAGGATCTAATGTATCTGTTTCTAAACCAATAGAAGCAGTAATTGTTTTCATGGTTGAGCCAGGCACATAAGTTGCTTTAAAACGATTAGTGAGTGGTTCCGTTTCATCATCATTAAGTTCATTCCACTCGTCTGTGGTAAATCCTAATACAAAATCATTACTATCATAAGATGGTGTACTTACTAAAGCTAACACTTCACCAGTTGTTGGATCTAAGGCTACAGAAGCACTTTCGTCATCTTCAAAAGCTTTATATAAATCCTGTTGTAATTCTATATCTATCGTTAATATGACATCTTCACCATCTTGCACATCTATTTTCGTAACTGTTGTTACTAAACTATTGTTTTCATCAACAATTCTTATTTCAACACCATTTGTACCTCTTAACTGTTCTTCATAAGCAGTTTCAATACCACTTCTACCAATATAAGAATTTTCATCATATTCTTCACCTTCATGATTTTCTAAATCATCAGCAGTTACTTTTTGAATATAACCAGTTAAATGAGATGTTATTTCACCATAAGGATATGTTCTAATCGTAACAGTAGATAATTTAACACCATCAATCAGTAATAAATCATTAACTAAATTATCATCATCTTTACTAATTGTTTTCAAAGGTACAAACGAATCATCAGTAATCCAGGATGCACTCATTGTACTTTGAATACTTTCTACTGTTAAATCTAATAATTCAGCGATTTCTTCATAATCATCTTCACCATTTAATTTACCAGGTACTAAACCTACAGAATAAGCATCTCCTTGAGTAGCTAAAGCAACATTATTTCTATCATAGATAGTACCTCTCGAAGCATCAGTTTCAATAATTCTTACTTTATCACTACTTGTTAAATCAGGAAAAATAAACGAATCATCCCATACAATTTTATCATTATTAAATTCTGTTGTATTTTCAAAAGTGATTGTTCCTGCAACAGAATCCATGGTTACTGTATAAGTTAATGTATTATCTTCTTCATCAGTAATTTCTATTTCAATATTACTTGCTTCAATACCTTCATAAATATTTGTGTTACGGGTTACAAATTCATCTTCTGTATATTCAGTATTAGAATCATCAATCAAAGCATACATACTTTCATAATCTTGTTGTTCTATATAAGAATAAAATTCATTTAATGTCGATTCTTTATTATCACTATTAAATACAAAAAAGAATAATACTACTGCTACAACTGCAACTACGGCGACAATAGCTATAATAATATATTTTATATCAAATTTCTTTTTTGTATTGATAGAACTATAGCTATAACTATGCTGACTTCTCATTATGTGCACCTCCTGTTAAAATTATAACATTATACTCTATAAAAATCAAAAACTAATAAGAAGTGACATAATTACAAGTATATGTCCTAATTTATTATCGGTAATAGCATTCATAGTTTCTTTGAGTTCATTATTGGATTGATTGTATGTTAAAGTACGATACTGGAGATAAGTAGATAATTCCTGTTTTTGTATTTCTTTAAGTAATTCTTCATACGTACCTTGTATATGTGTTTCAGGAATCATAGGATCAAAGTTTGTACCATAATCATAACGATAAAAATAGTTTAAGTAATTAGCATTTTGGTTTGCTTCCTGTGCGTTTTTAAGAAATACGTCTTTTTCATCTTGCTTTAATGCCAAAGCAGCAGCTTGTTGATAGAGTCTAGCTAATAGTTTTTCACTATAAATATAAAACTGAAGTTCGTCTTTCATATTACACCTCAAGATATTATATGAAAAATATTTATAAATGTGAAAAAAGAGACCTAAGTCTCTCTTACTCTTTACCATCCCAGCAATATGTACATAATTGACAACGCTCTAAGCCGATAGATTCAATCATATCATCTAATCTATGATAACGTAAACTAGTAAAGTTCAAACGTCTACAAATTTCATCCAACATTTCCTGATATTTTGGATTATCTGGATCACTATATTGAGATAATACTTCATCACTGACATTATCTCCTTCTAAATCTTTAATAACTCTTCTTGCTATTAAATCTAATTCTGAAGAAGATCTAGAGAAATTCAAATACTTACATCCAAATAATAAAGGTGGACATGCAGGTCTAACATGAACTTCTTTAGCCCCTGATTCATATAAGAATTCTGTTGTTTCTCGAAGTTGTGTTCCTCTAACAATAGAATCATCTATCAATAATAAACTTTTATCTTTAATAAGATCCTGTACAGGGATTAATTTCATTTTTGCTATCAAATTTCTTTGACCTTGGCTTTGGGGCATAAATGAACGTGGCCATGTAGGTGTATATTTAATAAATGGTCTTGTAAAAGGAATACCTGATTCATTGGCATAACCAACAGCATGTGCTGTTCCTGAATCTGGCACACCAGCCACACTATCTGTTTTAACATTATCACGTTTAGCTAATAACTCTCCACAATGATAACGCATCACCTCTACGTTTATACCTTCATATGTAGAAGTAGGATAACCATAATAAACCCATAAGAATGAACAAATCTTCATTTTATCATTAGCTGGTTGTTTACGATTAATATAATCATGGGTTAAATAAACAATCTCTCCAGGTCCTAAATCACATACATGATGATAACCTAAATTTAAAAAAGCAGAAGATTCAAAAGTGACACAATGAGCATCATCTTTTTTACCAATAATAACAGGTGTTCTACCTAATTTATCTCTGGCACAATAGATACCATATCTTGTCATTACTAAAATACTCATAGAACCTTTAACAGATTCTTGAACAAATTTTATACCTTCAACAATAGAATCTTTTTGATTAATTAATGCAGCTACTAATTCAGTAGGATTAATAGAACCACCACTCATTTCTAAAAAATGTGTTTTACCATGATTAAAACATTGTTGTTTTAGTTCTTCTAAATTATTAATTCTACCAACAGTTGTAATCGCAAAAGAACCTAAATGAGAATTAACTAATAAAGGTTGAGATTCACTATCAGATATACAACCTATACCAATATTACCAGAAAACTCTTCAACATCTTTTTCAAACTTTGTACGAAAAGGTGAATTTTCAATATTATGAATAGAACGTTGAAAACCATCATTTCCAAAAACAGCCATACCCCCACGCTTTGTACCTAAATGAGAATGATAATCAACACCAAAAAACAAATCCATCACACAATCATTCTTTGATACCACGCCAAAAAAACCACTCATACTTTTTCTCCTTTCAATGCACCCCTATTGTATATGATTTTTATTATAAAGTCTATGAAAAATAAATGAGTGATTTTAAGTTTTAAGGAAATAATAAAGATAAATTGAAGGATAATAAAATTTGTAGCACAATGTTATACTGCTTTTCATGGCATAAGTTTGGGTGAAGCTTTAAAAACTGCATTGTTTGAAAAAATTGAAGACGAGTATGATATTGTATTAGCAGAACAAGCACATAATGAATATTTAAAAGATCCAGTAACATATAGTATCGATGAGGTTAAAAAGGAATTAGACTTATGAAATATGAAGTGAAATTTTCAAAAACCGCCCTGAAACAATAAAAAAAAAGGACAAATATACAAAAGCAATGCTTATTAATTGGATTGAAAGAAATTTACAAAATTGTGAAAATCCTTATTTTTATGGAAAATCTCTAAAAGGAAACTTAAAAGGACAGTGACGCTTTAGAGTCGGTGATTACTGTATTTTATGTGAAACAGAAGATGATAAATTTATTATACTTGTTATTAATGTAGGACATAGAAGAGAAGTGTATAAAAATTAATAAATTATAAAGACAAACTACTTTAGTAGCTTGTCTTTATAATTTTATGAAAAATAATTATCTATACCATTTGCGATGCCTGTTGCACATTTATATTGGAAAGATGAATCTGATAAATTAGATCCTTCACTACTATTAGATAAGAATCCCATTTCAATATAGATAGCTGGAACCTCACTCCAGTTAAGACCAGTTAAATCATCTCTATAGGATACACCATTATTTGAAATACCTGTACTACTACAATATGCATTAATAACACTACTTGCCAGTTTTGATGAAGTACTATAAAGTTGACTGCAATATGGATTAGAACTAGTAATACATATTGTATGAGCTCCAGTGGTAGAAGAAGAGGTGGATCCATCACAATGAATAGATATAAATGCATCTGCATTATAACTATTTGCTATTTCGGCTCTTTCTTTATTAGATATATTGACATCTTGACTTGTTCGCGTCATATAAACGGTATAACCTCTTGATTCTAATTCACTTTTAAGTTTTAATCCAACTTCTAAATTAATTTGTGATTCACTTTTTCCACTTGCTGAACAATAAGCACCAGTAGTGACTTTTGCTTTCGTAGTAGAAGAACCAGGTCCAATAGCTTCTGTGGAAGAATCACCAGTTGCCTGATGTCCAGGATTAATGACAATGACTTTTGCTTTCGTAGTAGAAGAACCAGGTCCAATAGCTTCTGTGGAAGAATCACCAGTTGCCTGATGTCCAGGATTAATGACAATGACTTTATTATGAGAAGTAACTTTAACTTCTAAAGTTGCTGTTGATGTATTGCCGCTTTGATCATAAGCTGTATAAGTAACTGTATAATTCCCTGCTTCATTTGTATTCACATCATTTTCATAAGTATAATAACCACCTTCTATTTCTTCTTCACTATAAGTTAAGTCACCATCAATAGGATCTTGAACGCTTTCAATATAATCAGTAGCATCAAAATCATCACCATATGTTATTGTTACATTTTCTTGAGTTAAAGTTATAGCTGGTATTAATGTATCTTTGATTTCAACATCATAAGTTATTGTTTTAGATACGTTTTGCTTTGTCACTACAAATTCTAGTGTTTGAGTTCCAATAATAGAAGTATCCAATTCACTTTGACTTTCTATTTCTCCACTCACTTCACTTATTAAATCATCAGTTGTTGTATCACTACCATATTCAATACCTTCTTCTATGAGTACTTCATTTAAAGTTAAATTAATAGAATCATAAATTTCTTGTTTTTGTTTTTCATCATAGTACATATAACCAGCTATTGCTGCAACTAGAACAATAACTATACCTATAATAATTTTGTTTTTATATTTCTTCATGTGTATTCTCCCTTTTCATACTCATTATAACATTCCCATCAAAAAAAGTGAACATTAAGTTCGCTTATTCATAATCTTCATTTACATCAAAATATGTCAAATCATCAAAGGTTTGTCTTCGAATAACCAGTTTCGATTTTCCTTTATATGTAAAGACCACAGCGGGTTTAGGTAATTGGTTATAATTAGATGACATTGTATAATGATAAGCTCCTGTAGAAAATTGAGCAAAGATATCACCTGGTTCAGGATAAGGAACCATCAATTCTTTAACGACAACATCAGCTGATTCACATATCTTACCAACAACAGTGACTTTGGTATCCTTACGTTCATAGGCTTTGTTGACAATGACACCATCATAATCAGCATCATATAAAGCTGTACGAATGTTATCACTCATACCACCATCAACGCTCATATAGGTTCTTACTTCGGGTATTTCTTTAACAGTACCAACTGTATATAAAGTAATACCTGCATTACCAACAACGTATCTGCCTGGTTCTACGAGCACCATAGGCATTGGCCATCCACGTTTATCATAGCCATCCTTAATAATATTCATAATCTCAGAAGTAATGGTTTCAAATTCTAAAGGTTCATCTTTTTTGGTATAAGCAATACCATATCCCCCACCAGCATTGATTTTAGTGACCACAACACCTAATTTATCATATATTTCATAAGCAAAATTCACAAAACGATGCATAGCACTAATATAAGCATATAAATCAAAAACCTGAGATCCAATATGACAATGAATACCTTCAAATTCAATATGTGAAGAATCTATAATCCTTTGAATGGCATTAATATAAATACCGTTTCGTGCACTAAAGCCAAACTTTGTATCTTTATGACCTGTTTGGATATAACCATGACCGCCTGCTTTAATTTCAGGTACAACTCTTACAGTAGCATAAATGGTTTTATCTAATCTAGTTGCTATTTCTTCTACAAGTTCAATCTCATGAGAATTATCAATCACAAAATGATCAACATCATGTTCAATTGCATATTCAATTTCACTATATAATTTATTATTACCATGAAAATAAATCTTATGAGGATCAAAACCAGCTTTTAAAGCAATAGATATTTCCCCTGCACTTACACAATCAATACCAATACCATATTCTTGAGCTAGTTTATATATTTCCAAACAACTAAATGATTTAGATGCAAACAATGGTAATACATTATCATATTTATCCATAAAACTTTCTTTTAATTGTTGCATCTGATGTCTAATATGCCCTTCACTCATTACATACAAAGGTGTACCATATTTCTTCACTAAATCCATTGCATCAACATCATCAATAAACAAGCTTCGATCTCTTATTTGTGCAAATGGTGTTTGTAACGTCATCCCTAATCTCTCTCCCTAATATAAATTCTTTAATGTAAAATAGCCATTCTCTTTATCAATAATAGCTAAACAAGCTGAAATAGCTCCTTGAACAAATACTTCCTTAGATAAAGCTGTATGTTTCACTTCAATAATCTCATCATGTCCTGCAAATAAAACTGTATGTTCTCCAAAAATTGTACCTGCGCGTACTGAAGAAATACCAACTTCATTTTTTTCACGTTTATGATGAACTTGAGATCTATCATAGACTTCTTTAGTTTCATCAATATTTTCATGAATACTATCATATAACAACTTTGCAGTACCACTAGGAGCATCAACTTTTTGATTATGATGCTTTTCAATAATTTCTATATCATACCCTTGATCATAGAAAGTCTTAGATACTTCTTTAACAATCTTGTTAAGCATTGATACACCAAAAGATGTATTATATGATTGAAAAATTGGAATCTGAGAAGAAGCTTCTTCAATATGTAATAATTGTTGTTCACTAAAGCCTGTTGTTGCGATAACCAAGGCACAATGATGACTTACCCCAAACTTCAAAATATCTTCTAAATTATTAGGATGAGAAAAATCAATAATAGCATCAACATCTTCAGTTACTTCAGATAAAGAGTTATACATCTTTTCGTCAATTTTTGCATCAAAAACAGGCGAAACAACGCCAACCAAATTCATTTGGTCGTTGTCTCTTACGGCTTGGGCAACTTTCTTGCCCATTAAGCCAAATCCATAAACTAATATATTCATTTTAAAAACCTTTCTCTTCAAATCTCTTCATAGCATCAAATAATAATTCTTTATTGGCAGCAGTTGTAGGAATCAATGGTCTTCTCACCATTTCACCACATACACCTAACTTTGCTAAAGCAACCTTAGGCATAATAGGATTAACATCTACAAATAGATATTTACTAACATCATTAAATGCATATGCCATATCTTGTGCTAACTTTAAATCACCTTTTAAACAAGCTTGGGCGAACATTTCAGTTTCTCTAGGATAAACATTAGATAAAACAGAAATAACTCCTTTTCCGCCAGCAGCAATAAAAGGTAAAATATTATCATCACAACCACTATATAAATCAAAATCTAATCCTTGTGTATGAGTTAATACATCCATAGCATAATTAATATTATCAGTCGCATCTTTCATGGCTTGAATATTTTTATGTTTAGCAAGTTCAACAACAGTATCTACAGCAATATTCATTCCCGTTCTACCAGGTACATTATAAACAATCATAGGAATATCTACTCTATCAGCAATATACGTATAATGTTCAATCAATCCTCTTTGACTTGTCTTATTATAATAAGGTGTTACAACTAAAATAGCATCAGCCCCTGCCTCTTTATTAAATTTAGCTTTTTTTAAAGCTGTTTCAGTATCATTAGAACCAGCTCCAGCAATAACTTTAATACCAGTACCTTTAGCCATTTCAATAGTAATCTTAGTCAATTCGAATTCTTCTTCGATAGAAATTGTAGGTGTTTCACCAGTTGTACCATTAACTAATAAAGCTTGGACACCACCGTCAATCATTCTTTGAACTTGTCTTTTAAAACCATCGTAATCAATACTACCATCATCCAACATTGGTAATACAAGTGCAACCGCACTACCTTCAAAAATAGTTGCCATTTTATATCCTCCTTATAAATGATATGCTTCTTTAATTTCTTTTATTGCTAATTCCATTAAATCATCAGGAATAACACATGAAATAGAAATCTCTGATGTTGTAATTTGCAAAATAGGAATTTGATGTTTTCCTAATATATCAAAAATATTGGCAGCTACACCGACTTCATTGGCCATGCCTTCACCCTGTACTTTAATTTTCGCAACATTTCTATTTTGATAAACCATAATTCTTGGATGATCTTCCTTGACATCTTCTATGGCTTTATTCAATTTATCCTGATCATTTTGACTACATGTAAAATCAATACGCATTTCATCATCTAACATCACTTCGGAAATCATATCAATATTTACATCATTTTTTGATATATCTTTAAAAATATCTGCTACAAAAAGTGAATTTTTTTCAACATTTAATAACTTTACTTGAATAATCTTATCATCATATTCTACCTGACTAATTGCATTCATTTCTTTCGCCTTCTTTCAATAAAAAATTGTAATGAACCCATTGCAATAATAAAATAAACTTATTAACGCAATAGCTCTCCACTTTACCAAGTGACAGTGATATGAATCCTCTTCATACCCCCAGGGTATAATAACATGCAAACCATTATCCCTTCGGCAGTTGTTCGCCTATTTTCCTAGGTTGCATCCAATTTAGAAAACATCTTAACCCCTGCGCCTCTATTTCTTAGTTCAATACTAACACAACAAGTCTTTTAAAGCAACCTAAAAAATTTTTATTGTTAAGTTCACTTACTATTATATCACTAATTTTATATTATTTGCGATATTTCTCTAATTATTAAAAAATTTAAAATTTTCAAATGAAACCTAAAATATTTCATATGATTTTTACAAAAAATTATAAAAATTTTTATATTTTTAAAATGTAAAAATTGTATGGACATTTCTTTTTAAATAATATATTATACTTGTGCGAGGTAAGGAAGAATGGTTTTAGAATTAGATCGACACTATGTGAAAAGAAAAGAAATAATTGAAAAAATTGTAAGAAAAGCAATTGATGAAAATAATATTGAGATGGATCAAGTAACATTTGATAATTTGATTATTCATCTATCATTATGTGTATCAAGAGAATTCAATGGCTCTTATATCGCAACAAGTGAAAGTCAAATGGATCAATTAAAGAAACATGAATATTATAAAGTA
The DNA here is from genome assembly GCA_021201655.1 of Erysipelotrichaceae bacterium. Classification (GTDB taxonomy): domain Bacteria; phylum Bacillota_I; class Bacilli_A; order Erysipelotrichales; family Coprobacillaceae; genus JAJQDJ01. The sequence goes on from JAJQEL010000087.1 coordinate 10,141, forward strand.
TCTAAAAGTATTATTAAAGAAATGGAAAAGGAATTTAATGTATCTATAGATACCAATCAAATTAATTACACAACACTTTATCTAGCTCATATTAATTTATTAGACATGGATTTCCATTATGAATTTGATTTATTTGATGATATTATGGAAGAAGTTATTAATGAAACAGTTGATAGGATCAGGGAACGTTTAGATACAGATTTAAGGGAAAACGAAGCCTTTTATAATGGTATAACATTACATTTCTATCCAGCTTTAGAACGTTTGCAAAATGACACACAATTAACCGAAAATCCATTAAAAGATATTATTCAAATCAAACATGAAAAAGAATTCAAATGTGCAAAAATTTTTAATGAAGTTGTCCAGGAATATTACAATAAATCATTTAATGATTCAGAATTAGCTTATATTTCATTACATTTTGCGACAGCCTTTCCACAGGATAATTCAGATCTTAAGTAGTATGTTATGCATACTACTTTTTTATACACAAAATTAAAAAAAGCTGATTCTATAGAACATGGATATGGAGAATGGTTTATAATTGATGTATTAAAAGATAATGAAAAGGTATATATTTATGTAGAGTTTGTTATTTGAATAATAAGTTAAGATTATGTTATAAATAGGTTTTTCGATTGCAAGTTAATATTGTAATTGATATACTTTTTATAAGTATAGGGAGGAAAAACAATGTTTGGATATGTAAAAGGTTATTCTACTTGTAATGTTACAAAGAAAAAAATTAACGATGAATCATTAAGAGAACTTCTAACAATAGATAATAATATCAAAAACAAATTAGAAGATGCATTGAGTAAAGATGCTTATATAGTAGGGTTAAAGAAAAAGAAGGCCTTAAAATGTATTTATATCTTTAACAAAGAACATGACACACTTATATTTTCTGAAATCATTAAAACTGATGAAATCACTGATAAAATATTAACAGCTTTTGAAAAAGATATTATAGCAGATTTAACGGATAAGGTATCATCTAAGGAAGTATCTCAAGTTGATTGGAATGATATTGTGATTGAACCAGATAATAGTTTATATTGGTTACCTATTGGACTTTCATTAGGTGTGTTATTTGGAATTGCAATTGATGATATTGCAATTGGAATATGTTTTGGTGTGGCGCTAGGCTGTTGCTTAGGAGTAATTGTTAAAAACAAATAAAACAACACATGATATATATATATATATATATACATCCCAGGTTATTCTGGGATGTTTTTAATTCAATTGTTGATTGTTAGAGAAAAAAGGCTCCTCTCATTAATTTGATATGCGGTTACCAAGTGCATTATCATTATTAAAAGAGGAGTATTTCATATGAACATATTTATTTTATCATAAACAAGATGATTTTTGAAGTATATATCAAAAAAATAGCAAGTGATTTTCATAATAAATAATGGTAGATATGATCGAAGTTTGTTATAATTTGTTTGAGAAAAGCAGGGGATAACATGAAAAGGATGAGAGAAGCTATTGATATTATTAGGATCAATATATGGACATTAGTCAAATATGAAGCAGTGTATAAGATATTGACATTATTTATCTTTACACCTTTATTTTTAAGAGGATTCAATGAAATAATGAGGATAACAGGTTATACTTATTTAACAGCTGATAATTTATTTGAATTTCTTTTTAAACCAATAACACTTTTATTTTTATTTGTTCTAATAGCTTTAATGACACTTTATAATATGTTTGATATTACGACTATTATAATCATATTAGATGCATCTTATCAAAAGAAAACAATCAATACCTTTGAAGCATTATATGTATCTTTATCTAAATGGAAAAACTTGTTTTCCATAAAGAATATACTATTACCATTCTTTGTTTTATTGTTAATACCATTTCTCAATATTGGTATTTCCTCTGATTTTATATCATCTATTAATATACCTGCTTTTGCAATGGAAGTTATCGAAGGTAATAGGATATATCATATTGCTTATTATATAGTGATGATTGTATTTTTCATTATATTGGTTTTATGGATGTATTCATTACATTATTTTGTATTAGAAAATGAAAATTATTCCTTAGCTATTAAACATAGTATGGCTTTAGGTAAACATAAACATATTAGAGATATATTAGTTTTAGCTTTGATTCAGATATTCATGATAGGGTTATATTATTTGGTTGTGGGCGTTGGTGTTTTGTATATATATGCTATGAATGCCTTTATCAATAATGTTATTTTTAAGAGCATTGTATCAACATTAATATTTGGTATTGGCGCTTTATCTTTTGTGATATTTACAATATTATCAACACCAATGAATTATAGTGCTATTAGTGTATTATATTATGCTAGAAAAAAAGAAAAAGGAGAAGAATGTCAACATATAGAATTTAAACAAATTAATCTTTATGAAAATTTATATAAAAAATTTAAGAAAGTTATTTTATATTTAAGTGCTATTGCGACTGTATTAGGAGTTGTATTTGCTTACAATGTTTATAAAGGTAACTTTAATTTGAATATTGAATATATAAGAACTATGGAAGTCAGTGCTCATAGAGGTGCATCAGCCTATTATCCTGAAAATACTATGAGTGCTTTTCAAGGAGCAGTCGATTTAGGTGCTGATTGGATAGAGTTAGATGTTCAACAAACTAAAGATGGCGTCATTATTGTGAGTCATGATACGAATTTTAAAAGGATCTTAGGTTTAAATAAGAATGTTTGGGAAGTAACATATGACGATATTAAAGATTTAGATGCTGGTAGTTTCTTCAGTAGTGAGTATAGTTATGAACGTATTCCATTATTAGAAGATGTGATTGTATTTGCGAAAGAAAATAATATTCGTTTAAATATAGAATTAAAACCAACAGGACATGAAACAGCATTTGAAGAAGCAGTTGTTGATATTATTAATGACAATGATTTTGCAGACTATTGTGTGGTGACTTCACAAACATATAGTTCTTTAAAAAGTGTTAAAGAATATGATGAAAATATCGAAACGGTTTATGTTATGGCTGTTGCTTATGGCAGGATTACTAATTTAGAGTATGCTGATAACTTTAGTGTAGAAGCTTATAATGTAAGTAAATCACTAGTTAAACAAATACATAATGCGAATAAAGAAATCTATGTGTGGACAGTTAATAGTGAAAGTACTATAACTAAAATGATAGATTATAACGTCGACAATATCATCACCGATGATATTACATTGGCTAAGGATACCATTATGGAAAGCAAGACAAGTAATATGATTAATGAATATGTTGAATTTATTGAAAGTATATTTTAAAAATATCAAACGAAAAAATGCTGATTTTATGCTAACAAATCGTTTCTTTAACGAAAAGCCTAAATTAGATGCTGAATTTTAAGATAGACAGGTTTATATTAGTTATTAAATTAATATTTCAATTAAAAATAAAGCAGGATTCTCCTGATTTTAACCAGGAGAGGAATGCGTACTACTTTGAATACTGGTTACGAATATATTTTTCTACAA
>JAJQEL010000001.1 GCA_021201655.1 Erysipelotrichaceae bacterium
ATTATTTTTAATCGTTAGTTATTTCAGTTTCTCTTAAATTGACGACATTGACTCACTAGAGTAGATTTCTTAATAATCAAACGCTTCAAGTAGGACTCGAACCTACGACCCACGGATTAACAGTCCGTTGCTCTACCAACTGAGCTATTGAAGCATATACAATCTATTGATTGCATGTAAAATTATAACAGATATCTTATATTTTTCAAGTGCTAATTTTTGAATAATTAGTACTATTTTAACAAACTCCTCTTTATATTTATGTTACAATATTAATAATTAAGGAAGTGAATTATATGAGAAAAAGATTAATACTTCTTATTATTACAATTGCTATTGTATTCACAGGAATAAATGTTATGAATCATCATACATATGATGATTCAAATGATATTATCGAAACTAATACAGATCAAGAGAATATTGATACTAATGAAACAAAAGAACTATTTAAAGATTATTATGAACAAGCTGAAGAACTTATGTCGACAATGACTTTGGAAGAAAAAGTAGGACAAATGTTTATAGCTAGATATCCTACAACTGCTAATGTTATTGATCAAATTGAAGAAGAAAATCCTGGTGGATACATTTTATTTGAAAAACATTTTAGAGACGAAACAAAAGAATCTATGCTAGAAAAACTGACAGAATGTCAAGAAGCTAGTAAAATACCTTTATTATTAGGTGTAGATGAAGAAGGAGGAACAGTTGTAAGAGTAAGTTCTATATCAGCTTTTAGAAGTTCTAAATTCAAATCACCTCAAGCTTTATATAACGAAGGTGGTTATGATGCTATTATTGAAGATTCTAAAGAAAAATCAGAATTACTTCTAAGTATTGGTCTAAATATGAATTTTGCTCCAGTAGCTGATGTTTCTACTTCTAGTAGTGATTTTATTTATGCGAGATCATTTGGTAAAGATGCTAGTGAAACATCAACTTATGTTTCGACTGTCGTTGAAACAATGAATACATCCAATATCATTTCTTGTTTAAAACATTTTCCTGGATATGGTAGTAATGGTGATACGCATACCGATATTGTAGTAGATGAAAGAGATTATGAAACATTTGAAACATCAGATTTTTTACCATTTATTGCAGGCATTGAATCAAATGCACCAACTATATTAGTTTCTCATAATGTTGTTACATGTATGGATGAAGACTATCCTGCATCTTTATCTAAAAATGTTCATGATATTTTAAGAGAAGAATTAGGATTTACTGGTGTAATTATTACTGATGATTTGAAAATGGATGCTGTACAGGATTATGTTCAAGATGGTAGTGCTGCTGTTTTAGCAGTTCAAGCAGGTAATGATATAATTATTTCTTCAAATTTTGTGAAACAAAAACAAGAAATTGTTGATGCTGTTAATGATGGGACTATTTCCGAGAAAATAATAGATACAGCTGTTAGAAGAATATTAGCTATGAAATATGCTTATCAAATCATATAAAAAGAAGGAACAACTGTTCCTTCTTTATTGTTATGCTTCAGTAATCACATAATATTCTGTTCCATTGATAGTAACTGTACTATCTGAAACTTGACTGTCTGAACTTATACTATCTGTATATATAGTAGCAGCAACATAAATGGTTCCACCATTAGTAGCTTTATATGTTGTTGTCTTTCTACCATTTAGATTAACATAATCATAATTATTTACATAAATAGTACCACCATCAGCTTCAAAAACAAAACCTTCTAAACCAGTAATTTTATAGTATCCACCATTGATATTAACAGTTGTACCGGTATTAGCTTTAACAATACTTCCACTACGACCATTTTGCTGATATCTTCCACCATTAATATTAAGTACAGTACCATTATTTGTAACATTAATTAATCCTGCTGAAGCATAGGTACCAGTAACTGTAGCATTACTACTTGTAAATCCAGTGTAATCTCCATTGATTGTTAATGTACCACTAGTAATATCCAAATGAGTCGCTAATACATAATTGCTAGCATTGATTGTTCCATTTGTAGCGGCAATAGTAACTTCATAACTACGTGCTGAATATGTTTGCGTATTTGATTGATTTTCTGGAACATTATCAGTTAAAGTAATATTAAAATAAGCATTACTAATAGCTGTTTCAAAGTCTTCTTGATTATTAATATCATCATTTACATATCCATCCATCAAATAGAAATAAGCATCTGCAGCAGACCATGTTTCATTATTTGATTTAATTTTTTGTATAGCTAAGGCACTGAATGTTAATTCAATACCTTCTTTCAAGTTTCCATCTTCATCTAGCATATCAGCATTTGTTAACGATGAACTATAACTTACTGTATCATTTGTTAATACTGTGAATTCTTTATTTTCAGCATCTGCACTTACTTCACGATAATAAACATTACTATAACCTTCTAATACAGTCCATCCTTCATCAATAGTATAATCTACCAATCCTTGGGTATTATCAGTTACTATTAAATATACATAAGCATCTTCACTATTATCTACTGTTACTCTTGGATTCTTAGTTTCAGATGTTCCAGGAACAATGTTATAATTTGATCCAGATTCCTCTTCAATATTAACTAATACCTTATTTGTGGCAAACGTATTTGTGACATTTTCTGTTTTTGAAGTTAAGTATGAATATGAACCCAAACCTACTAATAATACTGCTGCTAGTCCAATAGCTAAAGATTTTGTTACAATGTTTTTCTTTGTTGTTTTCATAATGTTTACCTTTTATTTATTCAGCTTCAGTAATCACATAATATTCTGTTCCATTAATAGTAACTGTACTATCTGAAACCTGACTAGATGAACTTATACTACCATCAAAAATATCGGCTTTAGCATAAATAATACCACCATTAATAGCTTTATAAGTACTTGAATCACTCTTATTAGCAACATCAGTACCTCTGTAATAGATATCTTCATAATCATTAACATAAATAGTACCACCATCAGCTAAGAAAGCCCATGTATTATCTGTACTACCTTTAATACCTTGATAATAACCACCATTGATATTAACAGTTGCACCAGTATTAGCTGTTATAACACCTTTATTATTTGTACTATTAATATATTTACCACCATTAATATTTAATACAGTACCTTCATTATTTACAACAACTCCACTACTCCAAACAGTTCCATAAGAAAGAGCAAAATTAGAAGAATCACCATTAATTGTTAAAGTACCACTATAAAGATATAAAGATGTACCTAAAATATTTCCATCTGCATTAATTGTTCCATTAACTGTATAAACCTTTATAGTATAAAATGATTTTGTAATATTTTCTGTTACTGTAATATTAAAATAATCATTTGTGATAGCTTCTGCAAAATCAGCTTTCGTATTAACATCGTCATTAACATAGCCATCCATCAAATAGAAATAAGCATCTCCTGCAGACCATTCTTCATCATTTGATTTAATCTTTTGAATAGCTAAGGCACTAAATGTTAATTCAATATCTTCTTTTAGATTACCATCTTCATCTAACATATCAGCATTGGTTAATTCTGAACTATAGCTGACTGTATCATTTTTTAATACTGTAAAGTCTTTATTTTCAGCATCTGATGCTACTTCACGATAATATACATTGCTATAACCATCTAATAAAATCCATCCATCATCAATTGTATAATCAACTAATCCTTGTGTATTATCATTAACTACTAAATATACATAAGCATCAACACTATTATTTACTGTTACTTTTAGATTCTTCGTTAATATCAACTAATACATCATTTGTAGCAAATGTGTTTGTGATATTTTCAGTTTTTGAAGTTAAATATGAATATGATCCTAATCCCATTAATAATGCTGCAGCTAAACCAACTGCTAAAGACTTAGTTACAATGTTTTTCTTTGTTGTTTTCATAAATTTTCCCTTTCTATTTTATATATCATCAGTCTGCTTGTTTTCTTTTATCCAGCAAAATGCTAAACCACCTATATCTACAAGCATACCAACCAATAATAAATTGATATTTGTGTCATCACCCGTTTTAGTATTTCCTTCTATTTTTGTATTTGTTGTATCTTGATCTGTATCATTATTGTTCGTATTATCAACAATCTGACTATCAACAATAAAAGTAAATTCATTAACAGTACTATTAGATAATGAAGTTGTTAGAGAAAATGTACCCTTAATAGGTGTAGCGAAAATAATGAATAATAGAATAATCAAAGAAATAAACATTTTCTTGATACTATGTAATCTTTTTTCCACTTTGTTTTTCTCCTTTCATGATTAATTATCATTTACTGTTATATTTGTTGTCGGATTACTAAAATCAAACTTTTCAGCAGCTTGATTGATAGCAGTAGATAAATCAACATCTGTTCCTACTGCATAAGCCTGTAAAGTTATTGTTTTACTATCAAAACTACTAATAAATTCTTCGGGAATGGTTGTTGATACTTCGATTTTTGTAAATAAAGCATCTAATGTCTTACTTCCACTTGTTGCATCAACTTTAGATTCATAAATATATAAAGATTTTGTGCCATCACTAGCAATCTTTATCCATGAATCACTACAATTAATAGTGAAATAATCTGATGAAAGATTATTATCCATATAAAAGAATACATAAGCTTCTACACTTCCACTATTCATTGTGATTGTTGGATCCTTACTTATATCCTTACCAGCTTCAATATAATAAGTATTACCTGATGTTGTTCTTGAGCTTGTTGATTCGCCATTTTCTATAAGTGCCTCATCTAATGTTAGACTAATACTGCCTGTTTCGCTAGAAAATGTAAATGAATTAACAACAGGATTTGTTGTTCCTGACAATAAGGATATCGATGATGAAACTGATGTTAAAGCAATAACTGCTATTAATAAAACAGCTATCATCATCTTTTGACTATTTCTCACTATTTTTTCTCCCTTCTTTAATTTTCTTTTTAACTATCATGTCCCAAATAAATGAAAACATAAATAGCACCACAATACAGCCAATAATCATGATTCTATTTTCACTTGCGGTAATTACTCTTAAAATACCTCCAGCAAGAGGAAAACCTATCACAACTTTACCAATCACTTCACTAAAACTCACCATTGAAGCATCAACTGTATTATTAGCATCACCTTTAGTTGTTAATGTTTGATTATCATTATCAATACTTACTATACGATGTGTTATAAGTACATCACTATCATTTAATACATAAGTAATAACATCTCCAACTTGCAGCTCACTAGCATCGAGGCTTTGTACTATGACAAGTGAATCGACAGGATAAGCTGGATACATACTTGAACTATCAATCGAAAAAACATGCCATCCTATGATATTGATAACTACTAAACTGATGGCTATAATAGCCACTATTGCAGTTATAAAAGTAGTTATAAAATCACCTGCAATATATAGAATTTTCTTTATTTTATTCATTGATATCATGTTCCTTTCAAAACTTCTTGGCTGTACTTCCTAATAATTTTGCAATTAAATGAATCCTTTAATTACAAAATAATTTTATCAAATAATATATTCAATTCAATAAGCCTCATATAATCTTAACTGTTGTTAACTAAAACTTTAAAATAATTTACTAAAATTAAAAGAAGTCTCAAATTGAGACTTCTAAATACACGATAAAGATAATACTAATATATCTCTATTAATTGCATAATTCTTTTCGGTATTACAAATAATACATGATGTACCCATTTCATATTGACTATGAGCTAATTGATTAAAGCTTTTGACATGTTTCTTTTCAAACATACTTCCCTTTTTTATTTCAATACAATGAAGTTGCATATTGTCTATTAAAATAAGATCAATTTCATTTTGATGATTATCACGATAATAATAACCATTAAACTTTAGACCATTGTTTTCGTATGATTTTTTGATTTCATTCATCACATATGTTTCCATAAAAGCTCCAGCCAAATTACTAATCATTAAATATTCAGGATTATTGACACGCGCTAAATGAGCAGCTAAACCTGTATCACAAAAATATAGTTTTGGAGATTTTGTAATACGTTTTGATAATTTATATTCACTATAAGGTTGAAGTAAATAAACAATACCACTTGTTTCTAATATTGATATCCACGATTTAATTGTTTTTGAATCGACACCGATATTTTTAGATATATCTGAGTAATTTACTTGTTGTGATGTTAATGAAGCTATATATTGTAGAAAATTATAAAAAGCTAATTTATCTTTTATATTGATAAGTTCTGATACATCTCTATTAATATAAGTATTCACATAGTTTTCATAATATTCAAATGTATCACTATCTTTATCTTTATATAACTCTGGATACATACCTCTTACTATTATCTTATATAAATCATTCACATTTATTGGTTCAAATGTTTTATTATAAATTTCTAATGAAGGCAAAAATGGATTTTCCTCTTTTCCAACAATTTCACTATAGCTTAATGGCATCATTTTAAGAATACTCACTCTTCCAGCTAAAGATTGTGTGACACCTTTCATCATCGAAAATGTTTGAGAACCTGCTAATATAAACATTCCATTAGCATCTCCGTTTTTTAATCTTTTTTCATTAACTATTGATTCAATAACCTCCATTAAAATTGGGGCATATTGTATTTCATCAATAATAAGAGGAATACCATGTTGTTGGATAAAAAATTCTGGGTCTTCCAATGCTTCTCTTCTATTAGAAATATTATCTAATGAAACATAATGAAAACCCTCTTGAGTTAATTTATATATTTCTGTAGATTTTCCTACTTGTCTAGGTCCTGTCACAATAACAACAGGATAATGTTTTAATGAATTTTTTATACGATTAAATACTGTTCTTTGAAACATATCATTCACTCCTCTGTACAAATTTGAAATCAAATTCCATATTTGTACGATTATTATATTATGATTTATATAATAATTATAGTGAATTTAATTAATTTTATTCATAAAATCATATTATTTAGATAAAATATCTATTAACATAGAAGATAAAAACTCAGGTGTCTCTTTAAAATCATTGATAACCCAATAATAGAAAACATTATAAATACCACCAATAATAAAATATGATTTATATGTATTATATTCAGTATTTCCTTTAATAAAGTATTTTTCAAAAACATCTTTAAGTAGATATATCAACCCTGCATTATAAATAAGTTTTATTTCATTTTTATACTTTTCTAAATGGGTAAATAATTTTATAAAATATTCTTGAGTATTATCATTTCTATAACTTAATTTTGAAGTATCTAAAAATTCTTTTGTTATAGCGTTAAGCCAATATGCTATAATTTCTTCTTTAGAATTAAAATTACGATAAATAGTAATATGTGATAATCCTGCCTTATCAGTAATATCTTTATTAGTAATCTTTTTGAATTCTTTCTTTTTCATAAGTAATATTAAACTATCAGCAAGATACTCTTTTGACAATTCACTAGAACTTTTCATGTTATAAAATATTCTCCTTTCTAACAATTGACAGCTAAATTATTGTCTTTTTTTTATTTAATAAATATAATGTATATGTTAGAAATGTAACACTTATTTAATTTTTAGTCAAGGGAGGATAAGTTATGTTTACAAAAAAGAGAATTATTATTTTGATTATTGTCGCTTTAATAGGAATAATATTAGGAAGATTAGTTATCAGAGCAATTATTAATTTTTTAGTTGGTGGTACTTTATTTGGAGGTAATTTTTTATGAAGAGAAGTCTATTTATTATCACATGTATTTTCATATTTATTATATCTTTTATAGGTTCTGCATTATTTAAACTAACTTATACCCCTAGTTGGGCTAAAAATTATACTGTAGACAATTTTGATGAAATAGGAATGGTTTATAAAGATATTTCCTATGGTGAAAAAGAATTGAATACTTTTGATATTTATGTTCCAAATGATAATAGTCAGGAAAGTTATGGATTAGTAGTTTATCTTCATGCTGGCGGTTTTACAAGTGGTAATAAATCTGGTGATAAAGATATGCTTGAATGGTTATGTTCTTTAGGTTATGTTTCAGTTGGTATTAATTATACTTTAAGAACCGATGATAACGAAGAAAGTGTTTATTCACAATCTTTAGAGATAAAAAGTGCAATATCATCTGTAGTTGAAGAAGCTAATCATTTAGGTTATAACATAACAGAAATGGCTATTGGTGGTGGTTCAGCAGGTGGAACTCTTGCGATGCTTTATGCTTATCGTGATAAAGATGAATCTCCTGTTCCTGTAAAATTATTATTCGAAGCAGTTGGACCATCTAGTTTTATAAGAAGTGATTGGACAAGCTATGGTTTAGATCAAAGTGTAGAATCAGCAGCTTATTTATTTTCAGTTATGCTTGGCAAAGAAATTTCTACAGATATTATAGATACAGATGCATATGATGAATTAATTAAACCAATATCATCTTATATGTGGGTTGATGAAGATACTGTACCTAGTGTTATTGCTTATGGAAAATATGATAAAATATGTCCATTTGCCAATGCAACGCGTTTAGTAGATGCATTAGAAGAAAATAATATTGACTATCAATATTTTGAAGCAACACATTCAGGTCATGCTCTGCAAAATGATAATGATGTTTATCGTCATTATTTAGACGCAGTCATTGAATATTTAGATAAATATATGCCAGTGGAGGATTAAATGAGAAAATTAATAAGTATAATATTTAAAATAATAGTTACTTTGATTATTTTCATCATATTAGCTATTATTATAATTTTTTCTATTCTAAATTATAAAAATAATCATTATTATAACTATTTAGAAACTAATGCCAAGTTAGAAAGTGAATATGCCCATTTAGGTAGTTATGAAATTAATAGTTTAAGTATTGAAGCCGATGATGAAGTTATAAAAAAATATTCAATTTATTATCCAACTGAACTTGAAAATAGTGATACTAATTATCCAATTGTAGTCATTGCTAATGGTACAGGTATTCCTGCATCAAAATATCAATCATTTTTTAAGCATTTAGCTTCTTGGGATTTTATAGTTATAGGAAATGAAGATGAAAATTCAAGAACTGGAGAGTCTTCTTCTAAATCACTTGATTTAATGATTTCTTTAAATAATAATAAAGAAAGTATTTTTTATAAAAAAGTTGATACTGAAAATATTGGTATTGTAGGACATTCCCAAGGTGGTGTTGCAGTGATTAACGCTGTTAATAATTGGAATAATGGTATTATGTATAAAGCTATGTATACAGCAAGTGCAACATCTCCTTTTTGGGGACAAGATAGTCAATTAGGCAGTGAATGGTCCTATGATGTAAGTTTAATTAATATTCCTTATTTTTTTATAGCAGGAACTGGATATTTTGATGCTGGAGAAGCAACAAGTATTGATGAAACAACTGGTCAAGGAATTTGTCCATTATATGCCATGGAAGATATTTATAATCATTTAAATAATGAATATAAAATTATGGGCAGACTTGTTGATATTGATCATGGTGACACTTATAAAAAAGCTGATTCATATATGACTGCATGGTTCTTATATTGGTTAAAAAATGATAAAGAAGCTAGTAATATCTTTTTTGGAGATAATGCTGAAATATTAAATAATGAAAATTGGCAAGATATAAAAAAGAGTTTTTAAAGAAAAAAAAGCATGGATAATTCCATGTTTTTTTTAATAAAAGCAGGTGATGAGAATCGAACTCACGTAGTCAGCTTGGAAGGCTGAAGTTCTACCATTGAACTACACCTGCATAAAAAAAAGAATTGGTGCCCAAGGCCGGAGTCGAACCGGCACGGATTTTAAGGTCCGCAGGATTTTAAGTCCTGTGCGTCTACCAATTTCGCCACTTGGGCAGGCAATAACTTAAAATGGTGACCCGTAGGCGACTTGAACGCCTGACCCTCTGATTAAAAGTCAGATGCTCTACCAACTGAGCTAACGGGTCACAAATGGTGGAGAGGGACGGATTCGAACCATCGAACCAAAAGGAACTGAGTTACAGTCAGCCGCGTTTAGCCACTTCGCTACCTCTCCGTGGTGCCGGCTAAAGGACTTGAACCCTCAACCTACTGATTACAAGTCAGTTGCTCTACCAGTTGAGCTAAGCCGGCAATATTTAAATGGTGGAGGTTAACGGGCTCGAACCGCTGACCCTCTGCTTGTAAGGCAGATGCTCTCCCAACTGAGCTAAACCTCCATATGGCTGGGATACCTGGATTCGAACCAGGGCAATGACAGAGTCAAAGTCTGTTGCCTTACCTCTTGGCTATATCCCAATTTATCGTGCTCATATATAATATCAAAACATGACCAAGTAGTCAATACCTTTTTTTATTTTTTAAAAGTTTACTGATATTTCTATGCGCATAACTATTGTACCAAAAACAATCTAAAAAGAAAAGAATTATTTTCTTTTCTTAAATATAAAATAGAGTATATATAATATGACTGCTTCTACTAATGTTACATAAAATAATAATAAGAATATATATCTAATATCTGTTCCTATTAATGTTAATACTATAAATACAATCAAAGAAATTAATGAAAACATACATGAATTCTTAAAATACTTATAATAACGTTCAGCTGCAAAATGGAATTTATCCATAATATCATCTCCTACTTACCAATACAAAAACGTTTAAATAATTCATCTAATAAATCTTCTTTAGCACGTTCCCCTAATATATCTTTTAAATTTTCCCAACTATCATATAAATCGGTAACAATTAAATCTGTAGGAATTTGTTGATGCATTTCATCAACTGCTATTTCTAATGATTGTTTTGCTTTTTCTAATAATTGAATTTGTCTAGCATTCGCTAATATATCATCAGAAGTAGAGGTTATATTTCCTTTATTAAACATATCTTTTATTTGTTTAATTAAGGGTTCTATATCATGTTCTTTAGCACTTATAGATATACCATCTATATCATGGATACATCCTTGATCTCTCTTATTTAAAACTATAATACGATTCGTATCTTTAGATAATTCTAATAATTCTTTATCTTCTTCATCTAATGGTGATGAACCATCTATTAATAATAATACCAAATCAGCTTTATGAATCAATTCAATAGATTTATTCACACCAATACTTTCAATTACATCATTAGTATTTCTAATACCTGCTGTATCAATCATATTAAGTATAATATTATCTAATCTTATGCTACCTTCCACTATATCTCTAGTCGTTCCAGCAATATCTGTTACAATAGCTTTATCTTCCTCTAACAAAGCATTTAATAAACTTGATTTACCAACATTAGGTTTCCCAATAATAACTGTAGATATACCATCTTTTAATAAATGAACATTCTTAGAAGATTCAATAATATGATTCATCTTATCTAATAGATTTTGACTTAATGGTAATAACTTTTCTGCAGTTAATTCTTCAACATCATCATATTCAGGATAATCAATATTCACTTCTATTTGTGTAATAATCTGGATTAAGTCTTCTTTTAAATCTTCAATAAAATGACTAATATTTCCTTGAATGCCTTTTAAAGCTAAATCTGTTGCATAATCATTCTTAGCTGTTACTAAGTCACTAATGGCTTCAGCTTGTGATAAATCAATACGTCCATTTAAAAATGCACGTTTTGAAAATTCCCCACGCTCTGCCATTCTGGCACCCTTTTTTAAACACAAATTAAAAACCTTTTGAGTAATATAAACGCCACCATGACAATTAATTTCCACCATTTCTTCACCAGTAAATGTCTTCTTGCCACGATAGATATTCACTAACACTTCATCTATTTTCTTATTACCATCTACTATATATCCATATGTAATAGTATGACTATCTTTATTAATAATCTTGCCTGTAAAGAAACTTTGAACAAAAGCAATACAATCTTTACCACTTACTCTAATTATTGAAATAGCTGCTTCTAATCTTGAAGTTGCAATAGCTACAATAATCTCATCATCCATGATTTCACCTCACTATCAATATATTCTTTAAATATGTCTTTTATATGTCTTCTAATCCTTCAAATTGTAATCGATAATATCTTGCATATATTTGATTCAATGCTAATAATTCTTCATGTGTACCTCTTTCTTTGATATCCTCTTCATTAATCACAATTATTTCATCAGCATTTCTTATTGAAGATAATCTATGAGCTATGGTAATACATGTTCTATTTTTTGAAAGAGCTTCTAAACTTCTTTGCACATATCTTTCACTTTCATTATCTAATGCTGAAGTAGCTTCATCCAATATAAGTATTTTAGGATCCTTTAAAAATATTCTTGCAATCGAAATTCTTTGTTTTTGACCACCACTAAGTCTTGTTCCTCTTTCACCAACATAAGTATCATATTGATCTGGTAATGTCATAATAAATTCATGAATCATTGCTTTCTTAGCTGCTTCAATAATTTCATCATCAGATGCTCCTGGTCTTCCATAAGCTATATTATCCTTAATCGAACCAGTAAACAAATAGACATCCTGCTGGACTATACCTATTGATTTTCTTAATGATTTGAGTGATAAATCTTTTATATTTTGACCATCTATTTCTATTGTACCTTTATCGACATCATAAAATCTTAAAAGTAAAGAACAAATTGTTGTCTTTCCACCTCCTGATGGTCCTACTAAAGCCACACTTCGACCTTTATCAATATGAATATTTAAATCATCAAAAACCTTATCATTATCATATCCAAAAGAAACATGCTTATAATCAATCACACCTTCAACATTCTTTAAATCATGACAATCTTCATTATCTTGTATATCAATTGGTGTATCCATCACTTCCATAAATCTTTTAAAACCTGAATAACCCTTTTGTAACATCTCTGTAAATTCTACTAATACTTCTATAGGTGCTACAAATATATTAATATATAAAGCATATGTTGCTAAAGATACAGGTTCTAATGTTCCTTGAGCGATAAAATAACCACCACCGATTAATATTGTCACATACAATAAACCTTGAAAAAATTATTACCTGATTGAAAGCTTCCCATAGCATGATAATTACGTCTTTTAGATGCCATAAACTTTTCATTACTCACTTTAAATTTTTCTCTTTCAATATCTTCATTAGCAAATGATTTAACTACTCTAATACCTGCTAAAATATCTTGTAATGAAGCATTAATACCACCAATTTTTCTTCTATTATCCATAAAAGTTTCTTGCATCTTTTTATTTTGGCTAAATGAGAATATGAAGTGATTTTGTCAAGTAGACAATTTAAATAATTAAAATGATTTGCTATT
>JAJQEL010000054.1:0-2667 GCA_021201655.1 Erysipelotrichaceae bacterium
TCCTTAGTGAACTTTTAATTATTTATTTTGTTCACTTTAGAGAATCATATCATTATATCGTTTTTATTATCGTTTGTACTTATGCTTTCATTATTTGTGGGCATATCTACAGTTAATGCAGAGGATGAATCAAAAGAGCTTAGTCTTACTGATGGTGTCATAACAATTACAGAGGATGGTAATTATACTATTACTGGAAGTTATACAACATTAGATTCTGATACAGCTGCTATTACAGTTAAATCTGGTATAACTGCAAACATTACTTTAAGTGATGTAAAAATTACAGTGCAAGGTGTTACAGGTAAACATGTTGCTGGTATTTATATTGAGGATGGTGCAACTGTTACTTTAACATTGGAGGGATCAAATAGTATTACTGGTCAAAATTTACCTACTATTACTAAAAATGCTAGTACAGATGTTATAGGTATTTGGATTGGTGGTACACCTTCTGATAGTTCAGCGTCTAATGGTGGTACTTCTTTAACAATCAATGGAAGTGGTTTACTTGCAATCAATGAAGTTGGTACTGGTATTTCAAATACTGCACTTAATAGCTGTACTATTAGTGGTGCAACAGTTACTATGAATAATATCAATATGTTAGACAGCACAGTTTCTGGTATGGGTATTTATAATAATGGGACTTTGAAAGTTTGTGATGATGCAACTCTATCAATTAGTAATATTAATGTTGATGATGAAACTGGTACAGTAATCGATTATAGAAATGGCTATGGCATTGCTTCACAAAATGAAGGTGGCGTTGAAATTACTGGTAGTGGTACAACTGTATCAATTTATGGTGCTTATTTAGCTGGCATTTATTGTTCTGATAAAACAGATAGTACCACTGATAATTATTTAAAAGTAGATGATGGTGCAACACTGACAATTGATGGTGGATCAACATCAACAGCTTCACAGCATGCTGGTATTAAAATGGAAAGCAATGGTACTATTAGTGTAACTAATGAAGCTACTATTGATATCAGTAGTACTATTTATGGCATTGCAGTTAATGCTAATTGTTTAATTGAAGTTGATGGTGATGGTTCTCAAATCAATATACATGATCTTGCAACTCATGGTGCAAAACAAAATAAAGAACAAGGTATTTATGCTGGTGCTAATACAATCATTAACGTAAAAAATGAAGGTAATCTTTCTGTAGAAGGTGCCAATTATGCAATAGTATTTGAAGTAGGAACTAGCGGTAAAGATGGAATATTTATTACAGACAAAGGAACACTAAATATTAGTAATTCTGACTTAGGTATTTATGTGCAAGGTGGAACGACTAGTGTTGAATTTACTAGTGAAGCTAATGTTAAAATAGATGTCAATAGTGTTGCTATAGGTAGTGATGCTAATTATCCAACTGGGCATATATTAATGAGTGGCGAAGGAACAACTGTAAAGCTTAATGGTGATTGGGTATTTTCTATGAATTATAAATATCTTATGATTTCTGACTATGCCGATGTAACTGTTAATGCAACTAGTGAAGCAATTAGTTTAGGTTCATGGAAAGATGGTGGAGGTAGTCTTATTGTTACAAGCAATGCTACTTTAAATATGAACATAACTGGTAATTATTCTGGAATTGCTACTTATGGTACTAGTCATTATATTGAATTTTCTGATAATGCTTATGTATCTATAACTGGTGGAGATAGTAGTAAAGGAATTTCAATTACAAAACCTACAACTATATATGTTTCAAATGCAACATTATTAATAGATAATAATGATGGTATAGTTGTTAGCGGTACTGGTAACCTTTTATATGAAGATTCATTATCACATATTGAAGCATCTAATATTTATACTTCTGGTGATGGTGATCTAGACTTTATTGTAATGGGCGGTACTTTAACATATGATTTCAATCATGAAAATAATGTATGGCCTTATAATGCAACTGATATAACAATTGGAAATATCGATTCAGATGCCTATGGCGTTAATAAAACAGCTTTAACACGTAGTATTGGTTATACTAAAGATGAAGCATTGGTTAATTTCATTGTGCCTGTAGATGAAGATCATTTAACATTTGATGCAATGTATCAAACTTTAGATGCTACATATAGTTATCAATCAGATGAAAACAAAGAAAAAGATACGCTCTCTATTTGGGTTCCTGGTGTAGAAGTTTATTATAATTTTGATGAAGATACTGATCATGTTGATTTGGATTTAACAGGTGAATATGTTAGTGATTTAAAAAATGAAGGTGTAGTTTTTGAATTACAATATGACGATACTACTGAACCTTACGATATGGTCATTCGTGGTCAAAGCATAGCATTCTCTGCATTATCAGTTACTGATGATGAAGTCACTTTAATGTATGCACGTATGAAAAATGATGAAATTATTGATCATGTTTTAACTGATAGTGATGGTATTCCTGCATTATATACTACAGAGTATACAACTAGTGATGGTGAACTATATGATATTCAATGGTATTATGGTAATACTGATTTAACTAGTGATGATGTTACAGATAATGGTCCTTTAGCTGCATTTGATTTATATAGTAATGTTGTTCGTGTAAGCACAACTAATGTATATGGCTTACTTAATGAGAGAGAAATTGTTGTTACTTATGAATGGGTAAGTACAGATAATCCAACTGATGTAACGACACCAGAT
>JAJQEL010000054.1:2767-13250 GCA_021201655.1 Erysipelotrichaceae bacterium
ATGGGTAAGTACAGATAATCCAACTGATGTAACGACACCAGATGATGATACTATCAATGTTAATACTGCTTATGATTCAACTGCACAAGATGAAACTAAACAAGGTTATACATTTGATGGTTGGTATTTAGATGAAGATTGTACAATTCCATACGTTGATGGAACAGTATTAACTGAAGATACTATTTTATATGGTAAGTGGACAAAGGTAACTACTTCAACTGATACATCTTCATCAGATGATGATACAACTACAGTAGAAACAACAAGTACTACTACTTCTGATGATACAACTACTGAAACGGTTGAAACAACTGTTCAAACAGGTGATAATTATAATGTTATGTTATATGCTTTGGTATTAATTATTGCTTTATTAGGTATTGTAACTATAAAAAATACAAACAAGAAAAAACAATAAGCTAGGTGATGAAACATGTTGAATAGTCATGAAATATGTTTTCAATGGTTAGAAGAAAAGAAAATATCGATTAAGCCTTTATCATATGATAAATATGAAGCAGCTGTTAAGAAGTATTTATTATCTTTCTTTACCTCTCATCCCCTTGATACTTTAAATCAATATATTATTGAAGATTATCTGAATCAGCAAATAGAATGTGGCTTATCATTAAATACTGCTAAATTTCTTAAAAGTACGATAAAATCTATTTATATTTATAGTGAAAGAAAGTATGCATTAAAGCATATCGATTTTACTTGTATAAAGATTGATCAAACCCAAAAGATTGTTTCTACAACATTAAATACTGAACAGGAAAATATGATATTTGAGTATTGTTGTAGTCATCATGATTCTTTGAGTGTAGCGATATTATTATGTTTATATTCTGGTATTAAGTTTAGTGAAATTTGTGCTTTACAGTATGGTGATATACATTTAGATAAGCAATATATTGATGTTCATAAGATGGTGCAAAGAAGTATTAATAGAGAAGATTCTCTGACAAAGACTAAGTTCAACGCTGTTGAACTTAGTGGTGTCAGTAAGCGAAAAGTGGTTTTATCAGATTTTATGTGTGATTATTTGAATCAATTTATGGGTGAATATGATAAAGACAAATATTTGTTGAATGGGACACATCAATTGCCTGATCAAAGAAGATATCAAAACAAGCTTAAACAATTAGGTAAAAAATATGGTTTTGATATGACATTCTTAATATTAAGAAATACTTTTAAAGATAATTGTATTAAAAACAATGTAGATGTTAAAACACTTATTAATATGTTAGGTGTTACGAACATTGTTATAACAAATAATGAAGAAGAAACTTCTGATTATTTTAAAAATCAAAGACAGGTAGAAAAAGTCTTACCGAAAATTGTTGTCTGATATAATTAATGGGATTACTCATATTTTGAGTAATCCCATTTCATTTTAGTTTTTATCATTTTTCTCCCATAATCTAAATGTTTGTCGATAAGTACACTCTTTGGGAAGTGTCGGATTAAATAATACAATAAATAAATTGACTTTTTTACAATATTGGCATTTTTGAAAACGCTGTTCATAAACACGACACCTATTTGTTTTCGTATCTAAATAATCACAAGGACTATTATAATGAATAATGATTTCTCCATCTTTTCCTAAAGAACGAGAATAACAGCATTTGCCACAACAATTACATAATGCATCCCAATTTTTACGCCATTTAAGCCAGGCTTTTATAATATCTATGATCAAATATACCACCCCATAAAATGTAATATGAATAATTACATTATAGAATTCCATAGTTGTATTGTCAAGGAATTACAATTGATTATATCAATAAAATCTGTTATACTTCGGTTGTAACTTGAAAGAAAGAAGGTAACAATATGCGTGTCAGCAAGCGATTCCCCATGGCTATTCATTCTCTGCTTTATGTTGCTGTTTTATCCCCACAAATGCGTGTGACAAGTAATTTAGTGGCTGATAGTATTGGTTCTAATCCTGTGATTGTTAGAAATTTGTTTCTTGATTTATCTAAGAATGGATTATTGAATGCATCAGCTGGTAAAAATGGTGGTGTTAGTTTGGCCAAAGAGCCAAAAGATATTACATTGTGGGATATATATCAGGCTGTGGAAACCAATAATGTGGAAGCGGTTTTTAAAATTTATGAGGGAAATGCTGATTGTCCTGTTGGTAAAAATATCTATCAATTACTTTATCCACATATGGAATCTGTACTTGATGCTGTGCGTACAAATATGAAGCAAATAACCATCCAAACATTACTTGATGAACTTCATGAAAAAGATAATCGAAATATAGAAGCCTTGTAATAATACAAGGCTTTTTTGTTAGATTATATTTGCAGCGTTGTAACCTGAGCGAATGGCTGAAGCAATATCTGCTGTTTTATCACCTGAACAATCACCAACATATGTTAATGGAACCGTAATACCTGTTTCATTATATATGTTTTTCTTTGATCCTAAGGCATTGATAATGGTATCAGCTTTGATGGTTATTTCAGTATTATCTGTGGTATTTGTAGCATAGATAATGTTATTTTTGATTTCATTGACTTTTGTATTAACGTATTGGGTAACGTTATGTTCTTTAAAATCTTTTATCACTAATGGTAAAACCGTAGATGATTCCCCAATAGCGACTTTATCAAGCATTTCCACAATAGCTGTTTCATAACCCTTGTTGATGAGGTACTCTGTTGTTTCACTACCAACAAGGCCTCCACCTAAAACAACACATGAACCATTTACTTTAGCGCCTGCTAAAACATCCCATGAAGATACAACATTACTATTCTCTACATTGAATGGCACATCCATATTATGAGCACCAATAGCTATAATCACTTGATCAAATTGATTAATATAATCTACTGTTGCTTCACAATTTAATTCAACATTAACATGAAGAGTAGGCAAGATCTTTTCATAATATTCCACAGCTCTTAATATTTCACTCTTTCTAGGAGGAATAGCCGCCAGATGAATTTGTCCACCAAGTTTATCAGTCTTTTCTACAATAGTAACTTGATGTCCTCTTATAGCTGCAACTCTCGCTGCTTCCAAGCCAGCTAAACCACCACCAATAACCAATACCTTTTTAGAAACCTCAGAAGGTTTAATAAAAATTGTTGTCTCATCCCCATTTTCTGCATTCAATACACATGAAATATAACGACGATTTTGAATTGCATCAACACAACCCTTATTACAATTCAAACATTCACGAATACATTCTCCTCTTTCTACCTTTAAAGCAATATCAGGATCCGTACATAATGAACGTCCATAAGCAATAATATCAGCATCACCATCAGCTAAAATCTTTTCCCCTGCTGCCACTGTAACAACTCTACCTACAGTAGCCACAGGGATAGAAACAACAGCTTTAATCTTTCTCGCAACTGGTAATGTCCAATTATATGGCACATCACCCATTGGTGGAATCGTATCACCCATAGAACCAGTATGATTAGCTTGCGCAACCTGGATCATATCAACCCCTGCTGCTTCTAAAAGCTTTGCAAGTTCAATCGCTTCATCCTCTTCTAAACCACCCTTACCTCTCAGTGTTCCATCACTATTAACCGTAATAATTGGTAACTTATATTCAATAGCTAATTCAGGTGCAGCCTCTTTAATAGCTTTCACAACCTCTAAGGCAAAACGTGTACGATTTTCAAACGAACCACCATAATGATCCGTTCGATGATTTAATATCTTAGAACATAATGAACCAACAATACGATCACCATGTATTTCTATAGCATCAATATCAGCCGCTTGCGCTTTAGCTGCACATTGGCCAATACTTTGAATAATCGCTTGTAATTGTTCAACCGTTGCTTCTGATACAAAGTGTTGCATATCATGATGTAATTTAGCATATGCATCTCGTGTAATCGTTTCGGCAAGCTGGGTTTGTTTAGCAGCTTCTTCTTCATTACCTGCAGCTTTGGCTTTAGCCGCTGCCCCACGGGCTATATTAGCATCAACAATCATTTTGCCAACACCAGGCACATCATATTCCGGATGGAATATTTGTAATGCTACTTTAGCATCGTATTGATGTAAGGTATCAGCTAGTTTTTTAAATGTTGGTATTTGACTATCATCATAGAGCTTAGGTGTCGGAGAAGCTGTGCGTACTGGAGCAACATCACCAATAACGATATACCCTACGCCACCTTTCGCCAATCGTTCATAAAAACCTAAACTACGTGTTCCAATAGATCCATCTCTTTCTTCATAACCTGTTGTTAGAGGTGGAAACATAATTCTATTTTTTAGTGTCATGTTACCTACTTGAATAGGTTCTAATAATTTGCTCATAATGTCTCCTTTATAAATTAATCGCATATGCATAAGCTGCGCTTATGGCATCTTTTAAATTACCCACTTTATCGCTATCGCCAATATAATGGATTCTACTATTATTCATTTTCACTGGATCATATCCACAGGCAAAAACCAATGTATCAGCATCGTCAATAATATATTCTTGTCCCTTTTTCATATATGTAATGGTATTTTCATCAACAGCTGTAATTTGACTATTCGTTTCAATCTTCACACCTTTACGCATCATACGTAATGTCAATTGGCTCTTAGCTGCCCCACCTTCACCATTCATCAGTGAAGCTGTTTGTTCAATAATCGTGATATCACGATTATTAGGGAACATATCATTGATAAGTGGTGCTAGATAATCGGCTGTTTCACAACCAACAGAACCACCACCAATAATCACGATTTTTCTACCAGGGAAAGCTTTACCTGACAAGATATCATCAGCACTCATCGTTTGTTTAAAGACTTTAAAAGCTTCAATTTCTTTAGGTACTGCTCCTATTGTCCCAACAACTTCATAATCTTTAAACTCATTATCTAACATTTCATCAGTCACTTTGGTATTTAATCGAATTTGTACCGTAGATGCTTCTAAACGTCTACGCATATACTTGACAACCTTGGTTATTTCCTGTTTTGTAATAGGCACAGCTGCAATATTCAATTGTCCACCTAACTTACTTGACTTCTCACATAAAACAACCTCATGGCCTCTTCTAAAACAATCATAAGCCACTTCCATACCAGCTGCTCCTCCACCAATAACCAGGACTTTCTTTTTCACTTCAGCCGCTTTTACTTCATCTGATTGGACTGATGGATTCACCGTACATGAGATTGGCTTACCAAACATAATACCTGTTAAACATCGACCACAGCCAATACATGGTCGAATATCATCTACTTGTCCCATTTTTGCTTTATTTGCAAAATCCTTATCACAAAGATTAGGTCTACCAATCATGCAAATATCACATTTCCCGTTTTCAATAAGTTCTTCAGCAATCCATGGTTCATTAATTCTAGCGACTGTCGCTACAGGAATATGAACATATTTTTTGATTTCTTCACTGGAATGCATATGTGGTGCAGGTGACGAACCAGGAGCTGGCATTGAACTACCACGCTTAATGGTATTACCACCAGAAACATGGATAAAATCAACACCATGCTTTTCTAATTGTTTAGAGACATAAATCATTTCATTAAGTGTCAAACCACCATCACTGTATTCATCACCAGAAATTCTGACATCAATGATAAAATCATCCCCACACATTTTTCTTACTTCATCAATGACTTCTAAAGTCAATCTTAAACGACCATTAATATCGCCACCATACTCATCAGTACGTTTATTATACAATGGTGTTAAAAAACCACCAAGTAACCCATGAGCATGAGCTGCTTGAATCTCTACACCATCGCCACCTGCTTGTTTAAAACGATAAGCTGCTTCGCCAAATTGTCTAATAATAACTTGCAACTCTTCAATCGTCACTTCTCTAGGTGCTGCCTTAGCATAATAAGGTCCAACATTAGATGGGGCAATCAATTGTGGTGTACCAGGCAATGGATAAGCCATAAATGCAGGATGAAACAATTGTGATAATATCTTTGTATCATATTGATGAACTGCACTAACAAGCTTACGCCAGCCTTCAATATAACTATCATCACAAATAGACATATCACCAGGTAAATAAGTATACACTGGTTCTACAGTAGTCACTTCTGTAATAATAAGTCCTACACCACCTTTAGCACGTGATGAATAATGTTGAATCAAATCATCCGTAACATAACCGTGATTAGCCAGATTGGTAGATAATGGCGGCATAAAGATACGGTTCTTGATTGTTGTTTTACCAATCTTGATTGGTGAAAACAAATTAGGAAACTCATTCATTTCTTTTTTCCTCCTATTCTATTTACTTATATTTTACTAAAATTATATATAAAAGTATATGAAATTTTTCACAAAATGAAAAAAACAGACAAATTGTCTGTTGAGATTATGAATCCTTTTCATAGTAAGCTTGAATGGTTTCTAACATTTGATCAATATAGTCTACTTTATCTTGCCAAGAATATAACTTAGCATATTTTTCAAAAGTTTGGTAAATGAGTGCAACTATTTCCATGTAAGTATACCAATGATCTTGGGGGTTATAATTCATGAATTGTTTGAGAGAAAGCATACATTGTTCTTCTTTTTCAAGATATTGGATATATTGATAGTATGTTTGACAAAATTCCAAGGTATCATCAAGGATAATATCACCATAATTGGTTTTAATAGTTTCATAAATATTTTGAATACGATAAAGAAATAATTCTAAATTTGTTTCTTCAATACCCTTTTCTGACCACTTATCATAGTCAACATTAATAGATAACATCATATCATAAAGATGATCATCATAGTTTCCATATTGTTCAATGATATTGATGATAGAGTAATTATCCATCTTGACATGAAACAATTGAGTCAGACAATAGACATTGATATACTCTAGAATAGCTTGATAACCAGATAATCTTCTACGTATACTTTTAAGCTTTGATATACGTTGTATTTGTTGATAAAGTTGTGTATTTGATAAATTGAAGTTATCCATTGTTCCTCCTTATTAGCATTGAACTAAAGTGATAAAAAGATTAACCATTTAGTTAACCTTCAAAATCAAATATATCTGCATTATTTTCTTTGAATATTTCAAATACTGATTGAAGTATTTGATCATCATCCACACTTATATAGCTTTCTGTATCTGGTGTATCACCATCTTCAAGCTTTAAAATAACGACCTCATTTGCATCAGGATCATCTTCCAATAAAACAACATATTCCTCATTATCATAGGCAATTAAATCTAAAAATTCGAATTGCTTATCATTTCCATTAGCATCAGTTAAAGTAATCATATTATTGAATTCATCCATATTTTTCTCCCCTTATGCCTGTAAATAGGCATTTCTTACTTTTTCCATAAATATATTAAATACTGCTACAGTCGTATCATAATCTACACTCATATACTTTTCTTCATATTCATTTGCTTCCTCAATTTGGAAGATAATGACTTCATTAGAATTATCGTCAGGATAAGGCAATAATACTATATATTCATTACCTTGATATTCAATAATATCTAATGCTTCAAATTTTTCTTCTTCACCATATTGATTTGTAAGAGTTAATGTTAAATCACTATCATGCATATAATCATCCTTTCTTAGTGGTATTATATCAAATATTAAATCGGAATTATAGCAAAATTAATTATTCTCATTAATTGTAACCTCATCCCCTTTCTTATAAGTATTTTAGCAAAGAATAAGATATCATACTATCCTCCTATAGGAAAGAAAAATAGAATTATTCATCAATAATCGTGTATTTCCATTTATGCATTTTGATAAATTTTAACGCATAAGAATCTTTATAAACTTTTAATATAAGTTTTGGACATTCATCAAATTCCTGGATATCCATTTTTATAAGACCCTTAGGAAGTGTCAATTCCTCAATAGATTGACAACTATAAAAAACAGTATCTTCCATTTCTGTCACATGAAAAATATCAATAGCTTTTAAATCAGAACAGTATATAAAGGCTTCACTAGGTAATTTATGAACATTCTTTGATAATTGAATTTCCACTATACGCTCACAAAATTGAAAGGCTCCCGTTTCAATAGTTGTAACAGAATCAGGAATAATGACTTTATGAAGTTCATAATTATGGTCAAAAGCATAACGTTCTATTTTTGTAACAGTATTTGGAATAACAAAGGTATCACCTTTTTTATTAGCAGGATAACGAATAAGAGTTGTACAATCCTTATTGTATAATACACCATCAATAGTTGTATATAAAGGATCATCAACATTTACAATAATAGCTTCTTGCTTTCGACACAAATCAAAAGCCTCCGCTTTCACTTTAACAAGATGCGTTTCATCTTCACAAACATTATCTTCAATATTTTCAATAGCTTCACTGACATAAAGACAGGCTAAAGCATAGCATTCTTGGAATGTATTGGTTTTAAGTACCTTTAGCTGACTCGATAATATCATTTCCTGCATCATATGACAATAAGCAAAAGCCCCTTCACCTAAGTACTCAACATGATCAGGAATAATATTGATATTCAAAGAATCACAATTACAAAAAGCATAATCTTGTATTTCTTTTAAATATTCAGGAAGATTAATTTCTTGTAAGAGTCCACATCCTTCAAAAGCAGATGTTTCAATGGTTCTAATTGTTTTAGGCAACCATACTGAAAACAAATGATCATATTCCATCATGGCTTCTTCACCAATAACAGTAATTGGAAAACCTTCATACAATGTTGGTATTTCTACTAACATATCCAAATTACTAGAATCTATAACCTTAGCTTCGGCTTTGCCTTCAATAGCTTCATATTTTATCATATTCATTTCTCCTCATTTTTATAATCATAACATACGTCAACTTTCATTTCATCTTAATTTCGATAAAATGTCTCTAAGCCAATATAACGGCAATAATCTTCATCATTTATTTTATCTGTCAGTTTATCAGGATATGTCATATATTTAAGCTTCTTGCAGCCTTTAAAGGCATTGCAGCCAATCTCTTCAATATGAGTAGGAAGATCAATATCCTTTAAATCCTGACAATTTAAAAATGCTAAAGGAGCTATACTGGTCACAGGGCAACCACAAATCTCGTCAGGTATAGCGATAAAGTTTTCCCCATGATAGATATAACTGACAATTTCCATAGTATCGTCTTCTTTTTTTCGATAAATAAAATTTGAAGTATCAATAATATGATTGGTACGATTGAGTGAATGACTATATTTTTCACAACCTATATAAACTAATACAAAAATAATGATAAGAACTATTATATGAATACTCATTTTATCCACCCCTTTCGTAAAACATACTTGTAAGCATATGAATAAGGTTTTACATTAAAAACTATTTCATTACATTCTTTAAAAGCATTACTACTCATATATTGAACACTACTAGGTATATCTATATTTCTTAAAGATTGACACTCATAAAATACTGTGTCACCAATACGCTTTAAATGAGATGATAATCGTATCGTTTGCAGATTATGGCATCCACTGAAAGCATAATCATTAATATATAAAACTGAATCTGACATGATGACACTTTTTAATTGCTGACAATCCCAAAATAAGCCATCTTCAATAAATTGTATATTTTCTGGTAAAATGACTTCTTTTAAACTCTGACAGTTATAAAAAGCATAGTATCCAATGGTTGTAATACTATCAGGAAGATTGATGCAAGCAAGCTTGCGACAATCAAAAAATGCTTTATGACCAATACTTTTTATATGATCCATGAGTAATATTTCTTTAATATAACAATTTTTATAAAAAGCATAATCATCAATATATTGAACCTTTTCATGAACAATATAGGATTGATTTTCTTTATTTCTTGGATAAGCTATAAGATGCGTTAAATCCTTGTTATAAAGAACGCCATCAATGGTTGTATAGTATGGATTATCTTTATCAGCTATAAATGATTGAAAAGAAGTATAACGACTTATCAGGCTATTGTTAATAGATTTTAAATTTTTTGGTAAGATTAATGTTTTAATTGGACAGTTATCAAAAGCATGATTACCTATGTATTCAACATCTTGAGACAAATATATTTTTTGAATACTTTTACAAGATTCAAAAGCATATTTTGATATAGTTATAACATCATGAGGCAAATAAATACATCTTTTTTCAATATTAGGATAACGAATAAGTGTTTGTCCTGTTTTATCATATAATGCCCCATCATGCGTCAAAAAGGCTGGATGATTATCTGATACGTAAAATGATTGAATGGTATATTTGTAGCTAAAATCAAAAACATGGCGTCTACAAAAGCATTTTTCATCAATACGCGTAACAGGATAATCATCTATATAATCAGGAATCGTAACTTTACTATCTTTACCAATATATTTTGTAAGTGTAATTTCTTTAGTATCTTGATCTAACTCATATAAAAAATCATTATATAACATATTATTTTCCCTTTATATATCTATCAAAACAAGCGAAGAGTACCACGTCCAATTGTCACCATGCTTGTCCAAGA
>JAJQEL010000040.1 GCA_021201655.1 Erysipelotrichaceae bacterium
AGCAAATCATTTTAATTATTTAAATTGTCTACTTGACAAAATCACTTCAGAATTAGATAAAATAATTAAACAAGAAAAGAATAATCCTACCATTTTTAAACATCATATTAATTCTTATTTAACTAATTTACCAGTAGATTATAGTAATACTGAGCTTGTAAATATCATTCAGTATTTCAAATCATATAAAAATTATCTACCTTTATTTGAAGATGTAGAATTTCCTAATGATTTTAAAATTTCAGTTAAATGTGAAATGATTGATAATGATGATTTAACAAAAGGCATTAATTATAGGGAAAGTTTATTTCATAATCATGATTTTTTTGAAATAATCTATGTTTATAATGGATTTTGTGACACCATAATAAAAAACAAAAAAATTCACATAAAGTCTCATGAAATATGTATATTTAATTTACAAGCAGTTCATAAATTAATAATACCTAATGAAGATTGTATTATTTTTAATATTTTAATCAGTAAAAAAATATTTACAAAAGTTTTCTGTGAACTGTTCCAGGGCACCAACTTTATTATAATGTTTTATATTAATTCAATTTATAATAAATCTCAAAGTAGTAATTATTTTATTATCGCATTGGACTCTATGGGTAAGCAATATATTGATAATTTAATCTTAGAATACATTAATAAAGATAAATATTATCAAAGTATTATGGAATCAAATTTAGTCTCATTGTTATTTTATGTGACTCGTTATTTAGACAATCAAATATTTAATGATGATAGGTCAGAAATTAATGATATTTTAAAGTACATCTATGAAAATTATAATGATTTAACTTTAAATCAATTAGCAGATCATTTTGGATATTCTAATCGTACAATAATGAGGTATTTAAAAAAGTATTTAAATACCAATTTTACAAATATTATTAATGAATGTCGCTTAAATAACGCTATTGAATATTTAATAAAGACTGATTATAGCATAGATGAAATTGCACATTTAACTGGGTATTATGATAGAAGTCATTTCGAAAAAGTATTTAAAAACATTTATGATATAACACCAAAAACATATCGTATTAAGTATAAAAGATAAAGAAAAGATGGCCTTTTGACCATCTTATTTTCCACTATCACCATAATTTTTAAGAACACGGGCACTAGGATCATCAACATCGCAACCTTCCCATTCCTTATTAGGCATCCAGAAGTCTTTAATCCATTTTGCTTGTCCTGGATAATATTCTTCAAAGATATCACGATAGAGTAATGATTCTTTTGTAAAAGGTGGACAATATGGATATTTTTCTTTGGCATTTTCTACATCTTTATCAGTATACAAACTATCAGCATATTCTTTTAAGTAATCAACCATAGAATGTCCTACTGCATCAGAGAATGCAGCTTTTTCTCTAAATAGAATATCATCAGGTAAATAATCCATACCTTCAAAAGCATGTCTTAATAAGTACTTACCTTTACCATAAGTATTCATCTTTTTAGCTGGATCAATACGCATAGCATAATCCACAAAATCAATATCGGCAAAAGGTACACGACCTTCCAAGGCATTAGCAGAAATACATCTATCTGCTCTTAAAACATCATACATATATAATTCCTTAATACGCTTTTGAGATTCCTTTTGGAAAGCTTCAGGGCTAGGAGCAAAATCGGTATATTTATAACCAAATAATTCATCAGAAACTTCACCCGTTAAAATAACTTTTAAATCGGTATTCTCATGAATATATTGACATAATAGAAACATTCCCATGCTGGCACGAATCGTTGTGATATCCCATGTTTCCAAGGCTTTGATAACTTTTCTTAGATTGCCTAAAACATCATCTTTAGTCATAATTACTTCCGTATGATCAGTTCCTAAATAATCTGCCACCTGTTTAGCATATTTTAAATCAATTGGATCAGTTTCCATCCCAATCGCAAAAGTACGAATAGGCTTATCATGCATTCTTTGAGCTATTGCACAAACCAAAGATGAATCTAAGCCGCCACTTAATAAATAACCAACAGGAGCATCAGATTGTAATCTCTTTTCAACTGCTTTTTCTAACTTTGTACGTAAGTTATAAGCAATTTCTTCTATACTATCTGTATGAATCAATTTTACATCACTTAAATCATTGAAACAAACAAACTCCCCATTATCATAATAATGTCCTGGTGGAAAGGGCATAATATCATGACATATTTTCATTAATGCTTTGGCTTCTGAAGCAAAACATATTTCATTCTTTTCATTACTATATCCATAAAACATTGGACGAATACCCATTGGATCTCTAGCAGCCACCATTTTTTTATTCATGGCATCATATAGTACTAATGCGAATTCTCCATCCAACATGCGACTCATCACATCAATACCATATTTTAAATATAATGGAATTAATATTTCGCAATCACTACCACTATAACATTTATAATCTTTTTTTAAATTTTCTTTTAAAGCAGGATAGTTATATATCTCCCCATTGCATACTAACATACATCCTCTATATTGAAATGGCTGCATACCATCACTCGTCAAATCCATAATCGCTAAACGATTAAATCCCCAAGTCTTACCTAATCCATAAGTATATCCACATTGATCTGGGCCTCTACCTTGAACAGCTCCTAAAGCTTCATCAAACACTTCTAATGAAAATTCTTCACTACCAACTGTTAAAAAACCACACATAATTTTCTTCCCCCTTAAAAAATAAAAACTCGCAAATCATAAAGCGAGTATCAGACCAATATAACCTAACGTATTGAGTTACATGGTACGGAAAATACTTCAAAGAGTACTCGATACCCGCCAGCCGTAACATGGCTGAAGACGTTCTAGCCTACTTGTTGCCTTTCGGTAGACAGCTCAGAGGTGTTCTTCATACAATGACTCCGTTGTTAGACTTTCACCATAACTAACTCGCTTTAAACATCTGTCAAGGACTACTCTCCTCGTCTTTGCCTTTAAGTTGGTACTAGTATATAATAATTTTTTCTTATTTGCAATAATAATTTTAAATTAATTTAATAAAATTTTTAATTATCTAAATTTTTATTAAAAAATTTGTAAAAAAAAGACAACAGAGCTGTCTTTGATCACATTTGAATTCCAAAAACCTCTTTAGAATTCTGTGCTTAGTTATGATAAAACATTTTCTTAAAATTGACTTGTTGCTTATCACCACTATAGCCGCAATGACGATAAAACTCATGAGCATTCATTCTTGATGAACCTGAAACCAAACGAACACCATATGTACCAGTATTAATTGCCCATTGTTCAATTGAAGTTAATAATGCTTTACCAATACCCATTTTTCGGTAACTACTTTTAACAGCAATACCCATAATATTTTTCATATGTGGTGCATAAATAACATCATAGTCAGTTGCATGAACATATCCAACAACATTACCTTTAATTACAGCAACATAGATTTTATCTTTGTTAACATCTAAAATTTTTGTTATCTTTTCTTTTGTTTTATCTTCTGGATAATCATATCCTAGTTCTTGAGCATTTAAATCATGAATAGCCAATGTGTCTGTGATTTCACATTCTCTAATTTGAAAATCCATTTATTCTACCTCCTGTTTTATATGTTCTCTAACCAAATATAAACCCCATCTTGTTCTTCTGGATTATATTCTAGACCACAACTTATATAAAATTCTCTATTTCCTGTTGTTGGATTAGCTTCAATGCATATCCTATCACCTATATCTAAATTCCTTTTACACTTCTCTAAAATACTTGTTACAACAAGTTTTCCATATCCCTTTCCCTGATATTCAGGTTTAACGATAACATCTGTTAACATACTCTTACAGGAATAATCGCCAACTAATCTACCCATCGCAACTATCGTATTTTCTTCATATATTCCTACGACCATCATACTATTATCTAAAGCTATTTTTGATTGTTTCAAATTAATAGGCCTCCAATTGACAGCTTCTCTTATATCATATAAATCTTGTGGACTTATTTTATATCTTATTTCCATAAACTCTCCAATCTGTTTTCAAAATTATATAATAACTATCAAATCAAAACAATGGGATTTCTTAGTATTTAACTAGACAAACCAAATAAAATTGATTAAGATATATATGCAAAAGGGAGGGACAACCATGATACCAAATGATCCAGTGATGCTTTTAAGCTTTATTAATATGAAATTAAGAGATCAATATGATAGTCTAGACAGTTTGTGTGATGATCTAGATGCATCTAAACAAGATATTATTGATAAATTAGAGAGCATTAATTATCAATATGATGAAACAAATAATCAATTTAAATGAAAGGAGAATATAAAGAAGTGTTAAAATTAGAACAATTTGAAGAAGCTAAGAAAAGAGTGGACGAAGTTATTCTACCTACACATTTAATTTATAGTGAGGCTTTTTCAAAAGAATGTCGAAATCAAGTCTATATTAAACCAGAAAACTTACAAAGAACAGGTGCTTTTAAAATTAGAGGTGCTTATAATAAAATCATGAAATTAGATGATGAAGCAAAATCCAAAGGATTAATTGCTGCATCTGCAGGTAATCATGCTCAAGGTGTTGCTTATGCAGCTCATAAATTAGGCGTTCCTGCAACCATTGTCATGCCTGCTCATACACCTTTGATTAAAGTAGAAGCTACGGAATCTTATGGTGCTAACGTTGTTTTAGCAGGTGAAGTTTATGATGATTCTTATCAAAAAGCACTAGATTTACAACAAGAACATGGTTATACTTTTGTACATCCATTTAATGATGAAGATGTTATTGAAGGTCAAGGGACAATAGCTTTAGAAATATTAGAAGAATTACCAGATGCAGATGTAATATTAATGCCTATTGGTGGTGGTGGACTTATTAGTGGTGTTGCTTGTGCAGCTAAGCTCATTAATCCTAATGTGAAGATTATTGGTGTTGAACCTGAAGGGGCTGCTTCCGCTTTAGCAGCTATTAATGAAGATAATGTTGTTGCTTTAAAAGAAGCTAATACAATTGCGGATGGTACAGCTGTTAAGGAAATCGGTGATTTGACATTTGATTATATTAAGGAATATGTTGATGGTATTATTACAGTTTCTGATTATGAATTAATGGATGCTTTCTTATTGTTAGTAGAAAAGCATAAATTGATTGCAGAAAATTCTGGTATATTAGCTTTAGCTGGTTTAAAGAAATTGAATGAAAAGAATAAGAAAGTTGTTTCATTAGTAAGTGGTGGCAATATTGATGTGATGACTATTTCTTCAATGATTAATAAAGGATTGATTGCTAGAGGAAGAATCTTTACATTTACTGTTCAATTATTAGATAAACCTGGCGAATTAGAGTTTGTTTCTCATGTTTTAACACAATGTAATGCCAATGTTATTGGTGTAGAGCATAATCAGTTTAAGAATTTTGCGAGATTCTTAGAAGTAGAATTGCGTATTACTTGTGAAACGAATGGAGAATCTCATATTCAATCTATTATTGATGCTTTCGCTAAAGAAGGTTATACACTTACAAGAATTAATTAGGCATGCTTTGCATGTCTTTTTTATAAGGAGAAGTATATGAAAGTGATATTTTTAGATATTGATGGTGTGATTAATTCTTATGACACACATCATCATTCAAATAATGAAATCTTATTAAAACTATTCATCAAATACTTATCTTTAAGATATCAACGTGATTATACACTTTATAATCCCTGGGTTGTAAGAGCATGCTATCTGGATTGGGATAAAGATGCTATGAAACGTATCAAACATATTCTTGATAAAGCAGATGCTAGGATTGTTATATCGAGTGATTGGCGACCTTGCATCTTTCACGAAAATCCTCATGAGATGCGTGATTTGTTGCATTTGTGGCATATGGATAAATATTGGCAAGATGATACAGATGCGTTATGGATAGATTCAACAAGACAGAGTGAAAAGATGAAAGAAGCCGAAGAATATTTGAAGTCAAAAGGATTAGATGATTATCATGATAGAAGTGTAGAAATTATGGATTATATTCTTGAACATCCAAATATTACAAATTATGTTGTTTTAGATGATTTAAATCTCATAGAGTTAGATGAACATTTTGTTAAAACATTAAATCTTATTACTGATGAACAAGCTGAAAAGTGCATTCAAATATTGAATTCATAATAAGGAGAGTATTGATATGAAAGTATTGTTCTTAGACATTGATGGTGTATTACAACCATATCAATCACGATATCGATTTCATACAAATTTAGAAACACTCATAAAATATTTATCACTAAGATATCAAAGGGATTATACAATTTATGATAAATATATTATAGGAGCTTGCTTTCTTGATTGGAACAAAAAAGCTGTTAAGCGTATTAAAACAATATTAGATGCCACAAATGCAAAAATTGTCATATCAAGCGGCTGGCGTAGCAAAAAGTATCCAAATAGGATGTTGGATTTGTTGCATATTTGGGATATGGATCAATATTGGATAGGTGAAACGGATTTTTTTCATGATAATATGATAGAGGCGCAGGCTTATCTTAAAAGTCAAGGCTATCATCTTTATGAAAGACAAGTGGAAATTTTGGATTATTTATTCACGCATCAAGATATTAAGCAATATGTAATTGTTGACGATATGTATTTTGAAAATGTATTTGATGGTCATTTTGTTAAAACATATAATCTTATAAAGAATAAACAAGTGGAAGAATGTATACGTATATTAAATTCATAATATTTAATAATTAATCATTAGATATTAACATAAAACAAATATAATAATTTATTATTGCAAATATCACTTTTATATGTTACTATTGCATTGTGCAATGGAGGTAACTATATGAAAGTGATATTTTTAGATATTGATGGTGTATTACAACCGTATGATTCAAAAAATAGATTTGAAACAAATCTAGAAATGTTATCAAAATATTTATCAATCAGATATCAAAGAGATTATACCATTTATGATAGATATGATGTTGGAGCTTGCTTTCTTGATTGGGATAAAAATGCAGTAAAACGTATTAAAACAATTTTGGATGCAACAAATGCAAGAATAGTTATATCAAGTGCTTGGCGTAGTGGGGCCTGGGATTATCAAAAACCATATAAGATGCTTGATCTTTTATATTTATGGAATTTAGAGAAATATTGGAATGGTGAAACAGATAGTGAACTAGGTTACAGAGAGATGTTTTATTATAAATATAGAGATACACATAATGAATCTTATTATGAGATATATAAAAATTTTGATGAGTCTAAAATGATGATACGAGCCAAACAGTTTATAGAAACACATGGATGTAAACGATATGATCGAGAAATGGAGATTATTGATTATTTGTTCAAACATGAAGATATTACAAATTATGTAGTAATAGATGATATGTATATGTTTGATGTATTTGATGGACATTTTGTTAGAACGAGAAATGTTATTAAGGATGATGAGATGTATGAGTGTATTAGAATATTGAATTCTACTATTAATCTTCATCATGAATTAAATGCAGCAAGAGGTATAGTTATATGAAAGTGATATTTTTAGATATTGATGGTGTATTACAACCATATAATTCAAGAAATAGATTTGAAACGAATCTTGAAATGTTATCAAAGTATTTATCTGTTCGATACCAAAGAGATTATACAATCTATAATAAATATGATGTTGGTGCTTGTTTTCTTGATTGGGATAAAGATGCAGTTAAACGTATTAAAACAATACTAAATGCTACTAATGCACGAATAGTCATGTCCACAGGTTGGCGTAGTGCTGAATTCAGCTATAGATTACCTTATAAAATGATTGATCTATTATATTTATGGAACATGGAAAAATATTGGATAGGTGAAACAGATAGTGAATCGGGTTATCGTCATTTCCTTCAAGAACGATACGAAGAGTCTCATAAAGAATTTAATATGGAGGAGTATGAAAATCTCGGAAAAGATAATATGAAAAATGCAAAAGTATATGTAAAAAGATATGAAGTTAATCCATGGGGAAGAGAAGTTGAAATTATTGATTTCCTATTAAATCATGAAGATATTACAAATTATGTTGTGATTGATGATATGTATCTGAAGAAGGAACTATTTGCAGGACATTTTGTGCAAACAGATTATCTTATTAATGATGAGAATATGTTTGAGTGTATTCGAATATTGAATTCAAATATCAATTTTCATCATGAATTAAATGAAGCAAGGAGATTAGTTTTATGAAAGTGATATTTTTAGATATTGATGGTGTATTACAACCGTATGATTCAAAATATAAAAGAAACGTTAAAATAAGTAGAGATTTGTTAATCGATTACATGTCTCAAAAATATAAACGAGATTATCATAAACACTTTGATGTGGAAGTACTATATTGTCTTTTAGATTGGGATGTAAAAGCTATTAGATGTATTCGACGTATTTGTGAAGAAACAGATGCTAAAATCGTCATGTCAACAGGCTGGCGACCAAGTACATATGGTAAAGATGATCCAACACATCTAAGAGATCTCTTACATGTTTGGGATTTGGATAAATATTATCTAGGTGAAACAGATGTGTTATGGGATGAATATTTAAGACATGGTAAGAAGATGAACATGGCACAAGAATATCTTAAGGATTATGATGTGGCTGGATTTCGTGAAAGAGCTATAGAAATTGTAGATTATTTAATATGTCATGAGGATATTACAAATTATGTAGTTATAGATGATATGGATTTATATGATGCTGGTTTAGATGGACATTATGTAAGAACACATAATGTTATTAATGACGAACAGGCTGAAGAATGTATTAAAATACTTAATTCCACATATAATATACAAAGTGATTTGATATATGCTAAGAAAAAAATCATGCAAAATGTATAAATTTAGATACCTTTGGTATCTTTTTTTAGCTTTTTTAGAATATTTTCACAAATAATTTTTTATCACGCTTAAAACTATGTTATAATGAGGAGGTAAAGAATAGAAAGGGGAATTACTATGAATTTTGTTTACGTATCACCAACGTTTCCAAAAAACTTCTATAATTTCTGTGATCGTTTAAAAAATAAAGGGGTCAATGTACTCGCTATTGGAGATACACCATATGATCAATTAACTGAAGAATTAAAAAATACTGTCACTGATTATTATCAAGTTGTTTCAATGGAAAACTATGATGAAATGGTGAAAGCTATGGGTTATTTTACATTCCATTATGGTCATATTGATTGGTTAGAATCTAATAATGAATATTGGTTGGAACAAGATGCGAGATTACGTACAGATTTTAATATTACAACAGGTATTCATACAAATCATATTGAAGATATTAAATGTAAATCTAAGATGAAAGCTTTTTATGAAAGAGCAGGGGTTAAAACAGCAAGATATCATATGGTATCTACTTTAGAGGAAGGCTTAAAGTTTATTGAAGAAGTAGGCTATCCAGTGGTTGTAAAACCTGATAATGGTGTAGGAGCTGCTAAAACATATAAGATTTCTAATGAAGATGAATTAAGAGCTTTTTATAACGAAGAACCATTTACACAATATATTATGGAAGAATTTATTAATGGTCTCATTGTTTCTTTTGATGGTATTGCGAATTTGAATAAAGATATTTTATTTGCAACATCACATGTTTTCCCTAACCCAATTATGGATGTTGTCAATGATATGAGTAGTATGTATTATTATTCAGTTAGAGAAATACCAGAAGATCTAAGAAAATTAGGAGAAGCTTGTGTTAAGGAATTCTATACTGCTGGTAGATGTTTCCATATGGAGTTCTTTAGATTATTAGAAGATAAAGAAGGTTTAGGCAAGAAGGGTGAAATAGTTGCTTTAGAGGTTAATTTAAGAACACCTGGAGGTTATACACCTGATATGATGAACTATGCTAATGATATTGATGTCTATGAAATCTATGCTGATATGGTTACAAAAGGTTATAGTGAATATGATCATCATAGACCTTATTATTGTGTTTATTGTGGTAGAAGAGATGGTTTAAATTACACACATAATCATGATGAAATTATGAATCAATATGGATATAGTATGGTTATGGCTGAGAGAATGCCTGATATTTTAAGTGGTGCTATGGGGAATTTCACATATACAGCACGTTTTACAACAATGGATGAAGTGAATGCTTTTGTTGAATATGTTTTAGGCTAGGAGGAGAAGAGATGAAAGTAGAATGGTATAAGGAATATAGTGAATGCCTTAATCGAGATATGGAATTTAAAGTATATGGACATAGTGGTAAACCAATATTAGTATTCCCTGCTCAAGATGGACGTTATTTTGATTTTGAAGGTTTTGGTATGGTTAAAGCTGTAGAAGGATTTATAGAAGAGGGAAAGATTCAATTATTCTGTTGTGACAGTTTGGATCAAGAATCATGGTCTGCAGTGAATGATGATCCACGTCATCGTACATATATGATGGAACAATGGTTCTATTATATTGTGAATGAATTAGCACCAAGAATCTTTGAAATTAATTCATATGGTAATGACGGTAATTATGC
Source organism: Erysipelotrichaceae bacterium (assembly GCA_021201655.1). Classification (GTDB taxonomy): domain Bacteria; phylum Bacillota_I; class Bacilli_A; order Erysipelotrichales; family Coprobacillaceae; genus JAJQDJ01. The sequence continues at coordinate 10,527 of JAJQEL010000040.1, forward strand.
TGATGGTATATTGACAACAGGATGCTCTATGGGAGCTACACATGCCGTAAACTTTATGTTTAGAAGACCAGATATTTTTAATGGTACAATTGCATTAAGTGGGTATTATGATAGTGATATTTTCTTTGGTGATTATCATGATGATATTTTATATCGCAATTGTCCTATTCAATATTTAAATGGTATGGCTTATGATCATCCTTATGTAGAAATGTATCGTCATTGTGATATTATTATTTGTTGTGGTCAAGGTTCATGGGAAGATGAAATGATTAGAAGTACTACACGTATGAAGGAATTATTAGAATATAAAGATATTCCTGCATGGATTGATTTCTGGGGTTATGATGTGAATCATGATTGGCCTTGGTGGCGTAAACAATTACCATATTTTTTAAGTGAGATGCTTAAATAATGAATTTAGTATTTATATCTCCACATTTCCCATTATATTATTATAATTTCTGTCAACGTTTAAAAGAACGTGGCGTGAATGTCTTAGGTATTGGTGATGCACCATATGATACTTTGCCTGATCATACAAAACAAGCAGTAACAGAATATTATTATCTAACAAATTTAGAAGATTATGATAGTGTTTATAAAGCATGTGCTTATTTTACATGGAAGTATGGTAAGATTGATTGGATTGAATCAGAAAATGAATATTGGTTAGAATTAGAAGCAACATTACGTAATGATTTTAATGTTACAACAGGTACAAAGATTCAAGATATGTCATCTATGAAATATAAATCTAAGATGAAAGATGTTTATAAATCAGCTAATATACCAGTTGCTAGATATTTATTAGTCAATGATTTTGAATCAACAAAAGCTTTTGCCAATGAAGTTGGTTATCCTGTTATTGTTAAACCAGATAATGGTGTAGGTGCTAGTTCTACATATAAATTAAAGAATGATTCTGAATTAGAATATTTCTTTGCGACAAAAGATAATGATGTCCAATTCATCATTGAAGAAATGGTACCAGGACATGTAGAAACATTTGATGGTATTACTGATAAAGATAAAAATATCCTTGTTTGTACAAGCCATGTTATGTTGAATTCTATTATGGATAATGTTAATGATGCAACAGATACAGCTTTCTATTCTCAACCTGTAGAAGGTTTAGATTTAGCAGAAGTAGGAACAAGAGCTGTTAAAGCATTTGATACAAGAAGTCATTTCTATCATTTTGAATTCTTTAAATTGGATGAAGATAGAGAAGGCTTAGGTAAAAAAGGCGATATTGTAGGTCTTGAAGTCAATATGCGTGCTCCTGGAGCATATATGCCTGATATGATGAACTTTGCCTATGATGTAGATGTTTATACTATTTGGGCAGATATGATTAAATATAATCAATGCTTCTATGATATCCAAAGAAAATATTGGGTAGCTTATACTGGTAGACGTGAAGGCATTGATTATATGTATAACTATGATGATATCAGAGCTAAATATGGACATAATATAGCCTTAGAAGCAGAAGTACCAGAAGCTCTTTCAGCAGCAATGGGTAATTATGTATTTATTGTAAGATGTACAACTAAAGATGAATTGTTCGATATGATACGTTTTATTTTAAAACGTGCTGACGGAACTGATTGGATGTAATAAAACATGGAGGAAACTCCATGTTTTTATCTGCATTTCCATAAAGCCATTGGATGATCAATTATTCTGTTTACTATATCAGAATTATCAAATAGTAATTCTGGTTTATATTCTTTGTTTTCAAATCTTTCCATATATTCTTTTTCTGAGTCGTCAATTTTCATTATGTTGTGTATATATTCTTTGGCCTGAGATTTATGAGTTTCAAGATCAAAATGTGATATTTTCTTTTGTAAAGGAAATAAGTCTCTTTTAATTATTCTAAAAGTTAATAAATCTATAGCAGATGTATCGAAGTTTTTGTTTATCTCTGGTTGAGAAATAGTATTATAAAAAATAATACATTTTTTAAATAATTCTTCATTTCCATCAAAAAGTTTATAATCAATCATGTTAATAAAATCATATAAATCTCTAGCTTTTGCACGACTCAACAGTGCATTCGTTTTAGAGGCAAATATTTCCATGGGATTTAAAGTTAATATTACTAAATTATCATCAAATATATTTGATGATAATTTTGATTGGATAGGTTCAAAAATATGTGATCTTAATGAATAATTTATTTCTATCAAAACAGGCGAAGAGTACCACGTCCAATTGTCACCTTGCTTGTCTAAGACAATTGGGCGTGAGTGAATTCGCCAAAATGTTATTTTAAATATACCTTGTTATAATAACTTCAACTTT
>JAJQEL010000014.1 GCA_021201655.1 Erysipelotrichaceae bacterium
ATAGCAAATCATTTTAATTATTTAAATTGTCTACTTGACAAAATCACTTCAAAAAACATCATTTTTTTATTTATTCGACATAGTTCGACAAATTTTGATACAAAATCGTGCTACTAATGTAAATAGAGGAGGTGATAACATGAAAATCTATAAAGATAATGAAGCCAATAATATATTATTGAATCCTGATGAATATTATCACAATTATGATATTCATAATAAAATGTATTCATTTTACAAAACAATGGATATACCAGAAAGTATAGAAAACATTATAGGTATACATATTCGTTTTGAGGTTAAACCTTTTATATATGAAACAAATCCAATTGTCTATCATAATTTTAATGCAAAGGTACTAGAAAAAATATTACATTATTTCAACGATGATAATGCTTATTTATATTTTGATGAATCTAATGATTTTTATCTTGTCATGTTTGATGATACGGAAGATAATTTATGCAATCGTATTCAACAGTTATATAAGGAATTCAAAAAATCTCATTATCAATATGAAAAAACTGATTGTTCCATTAGTATTAAAACTGGTATATTTATAGCATCTAAGAATGTGAATGCTTACTATTTATATGAAGCATCACAAAATGTTTTAAAATCAGCCTTAAAGCATCCATCCACCTATATTTCTATTTGTTAACGAGTATTAGAATGGATATTTTCTTTGGCTATATAGTTTGTAAATCAAACGTTTTAAGATGCCAAACATCAATATTGACAGGGCAAAAATAGGTATGAGATAAATAAAATTCCAATTCAAAAATGAATAAATACTGAAAAAATCAGGTATAAACAACAAGATGGCAAAAAATAGTACAGTTAATCCTGTTGCAATAAAACCACGTAATCTGTTTAAAGGCATAAAAACAATATACACTACCACAAAACTCACAAAACCTGTTGTTAGATAATAATAAGTCGATAACTGCGTCGCATCAAAATGCAACCAATTACCAAAAATATTAATAAATATCATATCAATAATAATTGTTAGAGCACAAGGTAATGCTGTGGTCATAACATGCTTTGAAAAACCACCAGTAGATAACATCGATGAACTTTCTAAGGTTACATAAAAACTTGGAATACCTATAGCTAAGGAGCTAATAAGACTTAATTGAATAGGTATAAATGGATAGCTTTGGCGCATAGCCGCAAAGATAATACATAAACATGTTGAATAGATTGTTTTCGTTAAATAGAGCGAGCTGACTTTTTCAATACTGGCAATAATGGTTCGCCCTTCATTGACGATTGATTTCATTGAAGCAAAATTAGAATCTAATAAGACGATATGAGCAGCCTTCTTTGCGGCATCGCTGCCAGCTGCCATGGCAATACCACAATCAGCATCCTTGAGTGCCAAAACATCATTAACTCCATCACCAACCATACCGACAACATGATCATTATGCTGAAAAGCTTTGATAATTCGCTGCTTTTGTTCTGGTTTTACACGGCCAAAAATACGATAATGTTCTACTACCTTATAAAGCTCTTCATCATCTTCAGGTAAAATAGAAGCATCAATATATTGATCAGCTTTTCTTAAACCCGCTAGTTGCGCGACACGCGAAACAGTAATAGGATTATCTCCAGAAAGTATACATACATCAACATTATTCTTATTAAAGAAACGTAAAGTAGATCTAGCATCATCACGTAAACAATCTTGAATCACAATTAATGCCATAGCATGATTCACATTATCGATTGTTTCCCCTAAATACAAAACACGATATCCCTGATAGGAATAAGAATTAACTCTATCTAAAACACGCTCATTACTTGTTAAAAATTCTGGTGCCCCCAAGACAAACGTACGTTGATCACTTAAAGTGATAGAACGCATTTTTCTTTTCGAAGAAAATGGAACTTTATCAATAATATCTAAATCCTTTATTTTATCGAATGCACCACGTAAAGCTTCCTGGGTTGCATTGATATCATCAAAATCATGGGCCATACAGCCTAAAATTTCTTCGATAAATTCATTTGTATAAGGTTTATAAGGATAAACACGCTCTACTGATAATTCACCTGTCGTAATGGTTCCTGTTTTATCTAAACATAAAACATCTACACGAGCCAAGGCCTCAATAGCTTCCATTTCCTGAACCAATGCTTTTTTCGTGGCTAATTTCCCAACACCTAAAATAAAAGATAAACTTGTAAGTAAAACCAGGCCCTCAGGAATCATACCAATAACGCCACCGACTGTTTTAACAATAGCCATTCCTCTATCATCAGGATAAGCAACCATTTGCGATGCAAATAAGATAAAACCAACAGGAATAATCACAATACTTAGGACTTTGATGACTTTTTCAATGGAATCCTTCATTTGTGAAGAAGCCTTATTCTTATGTTTTGCCTTTTGCACTAACTGAGTAGAATAATTATCATTACCAACTCTAATAACTTTACCATATCCACTGCCAGCTACTACAAAACTTCCAGCCAATAATTCATCATCACAATTCTTTTTAATTGGTTCGCTTTCACCAGTCAATAAAGCTTCATTAACTTCCATTCCCTGACTTGTTAGAACTTTACAATCTGTCCCAATCTGATTACCATTTTCTAAAAAGACAATATCATCTAGTACCAATTCCTCAACTGGAATTGTTTTCATTTCCGCATTTCTTATTACCTTAACTTTTGCTACTGTCACAACACTTAATTTATCTATAACATCTTTAACTTTAAATTCCTGAATAATACCAATAACTGTATTACATAGAACAACCACCACAAAAGTCAAATTCGTAAAATATCCAGTAGAAATAATAATTGCAGCCAAAAAAAGATTCAACCCATTAAAGTATGTTAAAGTATGATCTCGAACAATTTGTCCTCTTGTTTTAGAAATATTATCTTTAGATATATTGACTTGACCATTATCTATTCTTTCTTGTACTTGTTGATCAGTTAATCCTTGTTTCATTATATCGTCCATTGTATCACCTATGATAAAGTATAACATAAAAGTATGAACAAAAGATAAAAATTTATTAAAAAAGATGGGAAATCCCATCTTGATTGTTATTCTACACCAATAATAAATGAATAAACTGGTTGCATACCATTAGTCACTTCTACTTCAGCCTCGAAATGATCAGCAATATATTCTTCAGCTTCTTTTACTTCTTCTTCACTAACATCATCACCATAGATAAGCGTAATAATTTCTGAATCTTCATCTACCAAACCATCTAAAGTTACTTTTAAAGCATCAACCTTATTAGGAACACAAGCTTTAATTTCTTTATCACATAAAGCCATATATTGATTTGCTTTGATATCCAAACCATCAATAACTGTATCTTTTATGGCAAAAGTGACTTGTCCAGTTTTGACATTTTTAATAGCAGCGTTCATTTCTTTTAAATTATCTTCTAAAGAAACTTCAGGATTATACATAATGCATGCTGATAAACCTTGAGGTATAGATTTAGAAGGAATAACCTTCACATCTACTTCACCTTCTAAAATATCCACTGTTTGTTGGGCTGTCATGACAATATTAGAGTTATTAGGTAAAACAATTACGTGTTTTGCCTTCACTTTTCTAATAGCCGCAACAATATCTTCTGTAGAAGGATTCATCGTTTGACCACCACTTACCACATAATCACAATAGAGTTCCATGAACATATTTTTAACACCTTCACCAGCTGCTACAGATATAATAGCCACTTCTTTTTCTTCTTCCTTAGGAGATGTTAAAGTCGCTTTCGCATTAGCTGCAGGTGTATCATTCATTTCAATAATATGATTATGCTGTTCCTGCATATTTTCAATCTTTAATTTTATAAATTCACCATATCTTTGAGCAACATTTAAAGCATTACCAGGTTTTAACGTATGCACATGAACCTTAACAATATCTTCATCCTGTACAACAACAATACTATTACCAGGAAGTCTTTCTAATTCATTACGTAAATTATCCTCTTTGAAAGCTTTTAACTTATGTGGATCAATTCTAAAGATAAACTCTGTACAATAGCCATAAGCATCTTCACTTTCATTTTCAACTTCGACCAAAGCTTCTTTCTTACTTTCTTCTTGAATATCAACACGATGAATACGTTCACCAGCTAAAGCAGCCATAAAGCCTGTTAAAATAAGGAGTAATCCAGCACCCCCACTATCAACAACTCCAACTTCTTTAAGCACCGGTAATAATTCAGGTGTATTATCTAATGAAATTTCAGCCTGCTTAACAAGATAAGAAAAAACATCTTCAATTTCCATACCTTCCTGAACATATTTCATTGTTGCCTTAGCAGATTCTCTAATAACTGTTAAAATTGTACCCTCAACTGGTCGCATAACTGCTTTATAAGCAACCTTAGCGCCATTATTAAAAGCTTCCGCTAATTCCACTGCATCAATTTCTCTTTTACCTTGAACAGCAATAGAAAATCCTCTAAATATTTGTGAAAGAATAACTCCAGAATTTCCTCTGGCACCCATTAACAAGCCCCTAGATAATGTTTTCGCAATATCGCCAACATTATCTGAATCCATTTTTTCAACTTCTTGAGCACCATTATTAAATGTTAATGACATATTTGTTCCTGTATCACCATCAGGTACAGGAAAGACATTAAGTGCATCAATTTCCAGATGATTGTTATGAAGAACTATCGATCCTGTTTCTATCATCTTTTTAAACATTTGACCATCAATAATTTTCATACAATACCTCCATTAATCAATGACACGAATGCTCTGTACATAAACATTAACAGCTTCTATATCAATATCAAGAGTAGATTCTAATACATATTTTACTTTCTTTTGAACTTCGTAAACAACCTCAGAAATCTTAACACCATAACCCACAATAATATAAGCATTTAAGATGATACCAGACTCACCATCTTCAACAACAATACCTTTAGAATAATTATCTCTACCTAATAAATCATAAAACCCATCCTTCATGATTTTCTGACTGGCCATACCTACTACACCGTAACATTCTGTAGCAGCACCTCCAGTAATACTAGCGACAACATCTAATGATAAATTAATATCTCCTAAATCAGTTGTTTTTTTAATCATAACCATTTCCTCCGATCAATACACATAATTAAACATATTATATCTTATTTTTTTATTATTGACAAACATTTCATAACAAATGCACTCACATTATACCTTACTTATTGAAACTTGTAAATGATATTACACAAAATTTATTGAAAAAATCATACTTTTCAAACATATTTTTACTATGAATGAAACTTATTTTTATAAAAAATGATTGCAATTCATGAGAATTAATGCTATTATAACAAAGCATGTGAATATAAATTTTAAAAGGATGGTGAAAACAATGTCTAGAAAATGTGAAATCAGTGGTAAAGGCCCAATGTCTGGCAATACTCGTTCTCACGCATTAAATCACACTCGTAGAAAATGGAACGTTAACTTACAAAAAGCAACAATCTTGGTCAATGGAAAACCAAAGAAAGTAAAAATTTCAGCCAGAGAATTAAGAACTCTTAGAAAGAGTGTATAGTTATAAAGATTGCATCGTAAGATGCTTTTTTTATTTTTTAAAGAAATGCCATAATAATTGCTGACAAAAAGAATATAGCAAGTACCACTATACTACAGGTTAATATAATTCCTAGATATTGAATCACCTTATTTTCTTTTTTATGAAATAAACAATAATTCCATATACCTCTATAATTAAAAATAAAAGCGACAATAGTCAAACATATTATCAATAAAACAAATCTAAAAACAGTATCTACTGTATAGGTCCAATCAGGATCTCCTGCTTCATAAGGCTCATTAAAACATAAATATAGTATAAATGCATAACCACAACTAGCTAATAATTTTGTTATTAGCTTACTATGATTTCTAAAACCAGGTAAAGCCCAGGACATTTCATAATAAATTTTATGATTCATAATGGCATCTTTTAAATCATCAACACTTTGATAACGATTATTTGGATCAAACTGTGTAGCTTTATCTATGATGTCACTTTCCCATCCGTCCCAGTTTTCAAATACATAATCGTTAGGAAGCTTGCCAACAAGCATGACATTTAATAAAACACCCAAAGCATAAATATCACTGCGATTATCCGTTTGTCCAAAACCGAATTGTTCAGGGGCTGCATAGCCATAACTACCTAAAATTGTCGTATCTTTATTTTGCTGATCATCATAAATTCGCGATATATCAAAATCAAAGAGTATCATATTATTTCCATCATAAAATATATTTTCTGGTTTAATATCACGATGAATAATATCATTTTGATGAAGGATGGATAGGGTATCACATAACTGTTGCATAATTTGTATACATTGTTCACGATTTAATTCATGATTTATAATATACCAGTCTAATGTTTGCAGATTAATATATTCTTCTATAATAATTGTTTTATTATCTTTTTGATATATTTCAATAATTTTAGGAACATGAGGTAAATCAAGAGATTGCAGCTTTTTATAAACATTTGTATCTATAAAATCATATAAACGTTCAATATAAAATAAATGATCTATTTCACTTTGCACTAAATAAATAGATTTATGTTGATCTTCTTTGAATATTTTTATTTGTTTATATAATTCTATACCCATGATATTTTCTCCCTTGATTTTTCATTAATCCTATTATATCATAACTTTTAGGTGATAAAACATGACAACAATAGAATTATTAACTATTTTAAATGAAAATAAAGATATTTCTCTAGATGAATTACTAGAAAAAATACCAGATATTACTTTAATAGATTATTTAAATATGTTATTAGAAACCCATCATACAACAAAAGCTAAAGTTATTCAAAAATCAACATTGGACAGAACCTATGGTTATCAAATATTTGATGGGACAAAACATCCAAGTCAAAATAAAATACTTATGCTTGCCTTAGCATTTTCATTAGATTTACATGATACCAATGTCCTATTGACTTTATCTAAAAATCAAAATCTCTACCCAAAATTAAAAAGAGACGCTTTAATTATATTTGCCATTAATCACCACTATGATGTATTAAAAACCAATGAATTATTAGATGAATATAAATATGACATTCTTAGCTAGGAGGATAAATGATGATAAAAGCAATTTTCTTCGATATTGATGGTACATTAGTTAGTTTCAATACCCACCAAATTCCTACATCTACTTTTGCAGCATTAAACAAGCTAAAAGAAAATAATATTAAAATATTTATTGCCACTGGTAGAGGCAAAGATGGTTTATTTGTTTTAAAGGATTTTGAATTTGATGGTTATATAACATTAAATGGCCAATATTGTTATACAAAAGATAAAATTATCTATGAAAATACCATAGATAAGGAAGATTTAAAACATTTACTTAATTATTTGGAAGTTCATCCTTTTCCTTGTGGTTTTACCGAAGAACACACAAAATATTTTAATATGCGTGATAAGCGCGTGGATGAAATCCACGCCATTACCCATAATGATGATCATCCTGCTGGTGATTGTAGTGAAGTGATTAATCATAAAGTCTATCAGTGCATGTGTTTCGTGGATGAGGATGAAGAAAAAGATTTATTAAAAGTTATGCCTCATTGTATTTCAGCTAGATGGCATCCCCTTTTCTGTGACATTTCTCCTATTGGTGGTACTAAGCAAAATGGCATCGATCAATTTTTGAAATATTATGATATTGACTTATCACAGACAATGGCCTTTGGTGATGGTGGTAATGATAAACAAATGTTGCAGCATGTTGCTATTAGTGTAGCCATGGGCAATGCCAATGATGAATTAAAACAAATGGCAGATTATGTTACAGATGATGTTGATAATAACGGCATCGTCAAAGCCTTACAACATTATAATCTTATATAAAAAACATGTATGATTTCATACATGTTTTAAAAAAATCTTCTAAATTTAAATCAAAGAATATATTAAAAGGCATATCGACATGGTATTTATCATGAAAATAATTGATAAATTCACCAGAAGGCTCGTTATTTTTATCATAGTCAGCCTGCAATTCAGCTTTCATTTTATCTCTTATTTCATAAGCCTTGTTAGCCTCTGCATATACAATCCCATAAAAACGTTTATAACCAAAATAGATCTCATATGCTCTATCTATTGCACTAAAAACACTTATTTCTACTATTTCATCATAAACTTCACACACTTCTAAATATGTGCCACTATAATGTCATCGTTCTTCATTAAACGTATCCATTACATCTACTCATTCAGCCATCCTTATTTTTCCTTTCTTTCTAATTAATTATTATTGTATCAAATATAATCATCTATTCATACATTTTCTTGTGAGATTTTAAGGAATTTTGTATAATTGTATGTAGAGATAACATAAAGGAGAGCATTATGGGAAAATTTTGCAAAATATTGATAGCTTTATCGATGATATTTATTTTATGTAGCTGTAGCAATAATACAGATGAAAATGATAACGAAGAAGTTGCTCAAATACAAGAAGAAACAGTTGAAGAAGATGTTATAAAAAGTATTACTTTAACTTTTGTGGGTGATATTACTTTAGGAAACTATGTTGGATAAGGTTATGATGGTTCTTTTAATCAGAAGTATACAAGTGTTGAATCTTCATACTTTTTAGAAAATGTACAAGAGGTTTTTGCACAAGGGGATTTAACCATTGCGAATTTAGAGGGACCTTTAACAGATGCTACAGAGTATCAAATTAAGACTTTTGCATTTAGTGGTTTACCTGAGTATCGCGAAATACTTAAAGAAGGTAACATTGATGTCGTTACCTTAGCAAATAATCATTCTCAGGATTATTATGATGAAGGTATGGAAGATACCAAAGAGAATCTAGAGGCTGTGGATATTGATTATTTTGGTTATGAGACAACATGTATTGAAGAAGTGAATGGCATAAAGATTGGTTTTATTGGTTTATCTTTTCCTAATGAATTTGGTGATTTAACAAAGAGTCTTATAGCCGAGTTAGAAGATGAAACCGATTTAATTGTTTTGTATGTCCATTGGGGAATTGAAAGAGATGAAGCTCCCCAAGAGTCACAAATTGAACTTGCCCATACATGGATAGATAACGGCGTTGATTTAGTTATCGGGTCGCATCCACATGTTGTCCAAGGTATTGAAATATATAATGGTAAAACAATTGTTTATAGTTTAGGTAATTTCTGTTTCGGTGGTAATAAGAATCCTAATGATAAGGATTCTATGATTTATCAACATACCTTTACATTTACTAATGGTGAAGTAACAAACGAAGAATCAAATGTTACAGCTTGTTCTATTTCTTCAATTAGTTCTGCCAATAATTATCAACCTACTGTTTTAACAGGTGATGAAAAAACACGCGTAGAAGTTAAAATTGAAGAACGCAGTGAACTCATTAAAAATATGATAAACTAAAAACAAGGATCTTATGATCCTTGTTTTGATTTATAATTTTGTGGTAAGTTTTCCCAACGATTTTTTAAAAGATATGCAATATCTTTAGGTTGTCTTTGTCTTGTAAAGACACCTTTTTTATTACCATTAACACGCATGATTCCCTCAGTTGTTTGAAAATCCGCAAAATTCCAAATTTGTTCTCCTTTGACAAATGAATATGAATCAAAGATTTCATGTTGCATATTAAGATATTCCTTTTGATATTCTTGTGACCACATAGCAGATGGAAGTTTATGAAGAGAACCATCCGTGTCAGCACCATATTCAGTAAATATAAATGGTTTATTGAGATGTTTATCTTTCCATGCTTCCATTTCCTGCTTAAACATCATCTTGGCATCACTTATTTCATACCCACCACCAATATACCAGCCATAATAACGATTCAAAGCTATAATATCCGCAAATTGATAACACTTGCATGTTTCAGGTCTTGAATTCATAATCATCGCAAATGTTCTTGGACGGTTTTGAGGATCCAATTGGTGAGCTAAATCAAAAATTTCCTGAAAATAAGGAATAGCAGCTTCATCTGTTGTTTCTGGCTCATTAAATAAACTCCAAGCAATGACACAAGCATGATTCTTATCACGATTAATAAGTTCAGTAAGTGCCTGTTTGTGATTTTCAAGTAATTGAGGTGTTGATTCTTTTTTAAACCAAGCTGTCTTTTTACCACTTGAAGCATCTAAAAAGTTCATCATACTTTCCATAAAACCAACAGCACTGACTTCATCAATCACTAAGAAACCTTCTTTATCAGCTATCTTATAAATTGTTTCATCATAAGGATAATGTGCAGTTCTAAATGAATTAGCTCCAATCCACTTCATCAGTTCAAAATCTCTTTTCATGACACCAATATTAAAATCTCTACCAACAACATCACTATCTTCATGTTTGCCAAAACCTTTTAAATAAACAGGTTCATTATTAATCAAAATATCTTCATTTTTAACTTCAACCGTTCTAATGCCAATCTCATCAAAATATTCATCTAGAATAACTTCGTTTTCATCAAATATCATTATTACAAAGTGATATAAATAAGCATTTCTTACTTGCCATAAATGAACATCTTTAATTTCTAAAACACCCTTTTTACCAATACTTGATGCTACCTTATTACCATCATTATCAAAAACATTCACAATAACATTATGTTCACCATTTGTTGTAACTTCATAATCAGTTATTGCATCGCATCCATTAATATGATGGCTCACTGAAAAATCCAATATAGCTTCTTTAGGTATACAAGTCAAATACACTGATCTATTTAATCCTGCATAATTAAAGAAATCAAAATAAGGTGCATTCATCTTTTTACCATTCGTTAATGTTTTAACATTACCTGCAGGTAAACTTATATGTGATAATTCATTATTCATTTTGACACATATACGATTATATTGATTATAATACACCACATTTGAAATATCACAATTAAACGGTAAAAAACCACCTTCATGTTCACCAACATTATAACCATTAACATATACAATTGCACGATGTGTTGCTGCGGAAAATCTTAAAAAGATATCATTTCCTTGCCATTCCTGGGGAACAAAGACATCTTTTTCATACCAAAAATCTCCACAATATTCTCTTGATTCTTTATCAACAAAAAAATCATTAAAACTTGCAGGAACTGGTATTTCAATAGGATTGTCCAATTCAAAATTCCAGCCTTTATCTACTCCATCACCATCTTCGTCAAATTGAAACTTCCATAATCCATCTAAAGAAACACATCTTCTTGAAATAGAATTAATCGGATATAACATCGAATCCATCATTTTCTCCTCTCTAAAAAAGCTGATATTTCTATCAGCTAATCATCAATAAATTGTACTCCAGCCCCTAATAAACCAGGACCTAAATAACAGCTTAAAGCAGCACCAATCTTAGATTCATAACAAACTATATAATTAGGATACTTTTCTAATAATTCAGCCTCTATCTTATCCCTGCCTTCTCTATTAGCTCCATCAGCTACCACTAATTTAAATTTTCTACCAGGATTATTATCAATAATCTCAGAAACTAATTCAACAAGCTTACCAGGGACTTTCTTATTTCCTCTAACCTTAGCAGGTACAACAATATCCCCTGCTTCTTTACTAATAGACATAATAGGCTTTAATTTTAAAGTATTACCAAGAAAAGCTGAGGCTTTTCCAATACGACCACCTTTTTGGAGATATTCTAACGTATCAATTGAAAAGAAAACTGTCGTATTTTCAATCAGTTTTTCTGCTTTATCTTTTAATTCATTAAAAGATAAACCCTGATTACGATATTCAGCCAAAGTCATTGATATAGCACCATTACCAACAGCAGCAATCTTTGAGTCATATACCTCAATTTCAATATTTTCTATTTCTGATGCAATTAACCTTACCTGATTCACTGTTCCCGATAATCCACCTGATAACAGTGTTGCAATAGCATGTGTATATCCTTCTTCAACTAATTGTTCAAACAAATTCACGATATAACCACCAGCAGGTGATGCTGTTTTTAACACCTGCGTTTTTTGCATCTCATAAACTTCTTCAACACTTATAGTAATACCATCCTGATATTCCTTATCGCCACATTGAATTAAAATAGGTAAAACAAAAATACCATATTCTTTCATTTCTTCTTGTGTTAAATCACTACAAGTATCCGTAATAATCGCTATCTTTTCCATACTCTTCTCCCTCATTCCACTCTTTAACCTAGCATACCTAGCATAGTTTTATATACTGAATTTGAACTTTTATTAAAATAGAAAACTGATATGATTCTCTAAAGTGAACAAAATAAATAATTAAAAGTTCACTAAGGA
>JAJQEL010000045.1 GCA_021201655.1 Erysipelotrichaceae bacterium
CTCCTTAGTGAACTTTTAATTATTTATTTTGTTCACTTTAGAGAATCATATCAATGAATCTCGTTTTTAAATAACATTAACAGACATAACAAATACATCTGAACTTAATGGATAATTCTTTTCAGTATTACATAAAATACATGATTCTTTAATTTTGTATTGACTATTTTTCAATAATTGGAATGCTGATACATCCTTCAAATCAAAACTGACGCCCTTCTTTATTTCAACAAGAGTAAGTTGAGCATTTTCCATCATTATCAAATCAATCTCATTTTGATTGTTATCACGATAATAATAAGCATCAAATTCCTTGTTATTATTAAGATAACTCTTTCTAATTTCATTAACAACATATGTTTCCATAAATGCACCTGCAAAATTACTAGCAAGTAATGATTCAGAATCTTTTAACTTTGTCAAATAACAAGCCAAACCTGTATCTACAAAATATATTTTAGGAGATTTAACAACTCTCTTTTTAATAGAATTCTCATTATATGGTTGCAGTAAAAATATAATACCACTTGCTTGTAGAACAGATAGCCATTGCTTAATGGTCACAGCACTTACTTCTACTTCTTTAGATAGCGAAGCATAATTGATTTGTTGAGCTGTTAAGCTTGCTAAAATTTGCATAAAATTATGAAATTTTAATTTATCTTTAACATTGACTATTTCTGATATATCTCTATCAATATATGTACTCACATAATCAGAATAGTATTTTTCAGCAGAATGTCCTGATCGATTATACAATTCAGGAAAATATCCTCTTTGTATTTCATGAAAAATTTGATGAACATCTCTATATTCAAATTTTTTCTTCATTTTATCCATATTCACAACAAAAGGTTCTTCTTCAATTCCTCTTATTTCATTAGATGATAAAGGACTCATATTAATAATAGTCGCTCTACCAGCTAATGATTGACTAACGCCTTTCATCATTTGAAATATTTGTGAACCTGTGATAATAAAAAGACCAGTAGATTTTTCGTTATGGATTCGGGCATTATTACATATAGATTCAATAACTTCAAAAAGTATTGGAGCATATTGTACTTCATCAATAATAAGCGGATACCCAAAATATTGAATAAACATTTTAGGATCCTCTAAAGCCATTCTACGATTATCTATATCATCTAATGAAACATAATTAAAGTGAAATTCTTCTGCCAATGATGCTACTAATGTTGATTTGCCAACTTGTCTTGCACCTGTAATAACGACAACTGGATATAAATCTAAAGAATCTATAACATATTTTCTAATAGTTCTATTAATCATTCTATCATCTCCTATACATTTCTAAACTTCAACTTTAGTTTTGTATATTATATCATAAAATTGAACTCTTGTATATAAATTTTCTTTATATGGTTGTTAAATCTTTTATAACTTCTGAAGCAATAATGAGTCCTGCAACAGAAGGTACAAAGGCTGTACTACCAGGAATATCTCTACGATCAATACATTTACGCTTCGTCCCTGGTGGGCAAACACAATGATAACGACAACTAATAGCCATATCTTCTAAGGGCTTTGTGGGTTTTTCTTTTGAGTATACAACCTTCAAATCTTTTACTTGACGTTTTCTAAGTTCATGGCGCATCACTCTTGCTAAAGGATCAATAGATGTATCATAGATATCAGCAATTTCAAAAGCCGTAGGATCTTTTTTATTACCAGCACCCATTGAACTAATAACAGGTATATTATATGCCTTTGATTCCATAATAATAGAAATCTTAGCCGTTACTGTGTCAACTGCATCAATAACATAATCATAGGATGCAAAATCAAATTCATCTTTATTTTCAGGTAAAAAGAAACATTGTCTTATTTCTACATCAGCTTTAGGATTAATACTTAAGATTCTCTCTTTCATAACCTCTACTTTATATTTTCCAATACTTTGAATCGTAGCTATAATTTGACGATTAATATTTGTCACACAAACTTTATCATCATCCACTAATACAAAGTGCCCAACCCCACTTCTTGCTAAGGCTTCAACAGTGTAGCCACCTACACCACCAATACCAAATATCGCTACTTTAGCATTACTAAGCTTATCCATTGCCTCTTTACCATATAATAATTCTGTTCTAGAAAACTGATTCAACATGATTTTCACCTCGTGAAAACATGTTAATACATGAAATTTTATTTGTCAATATAAAAACAGAGCTTATAGCTCTGTCTCTTGCTTAGCTAAACGACTATTTGTCCAACGTCTAACCAATTCATATATAACAGAAAATGTTGGTAATCCTAATACCATACCAGGTATACCAAACAATCCTCCTCCAATGGATACTGCAAATAAAACCCATAAAGGTGAAAGTCCGATTGCTCCGCCTACAACGTGAGGGTAAATCAAATTACATTCAAATTGTTGCAAACAAGTTGAAAAAATCAAGAATACAATTGCTTGAAAAGGATCAACCAAAAAGATAATCAAGAAATCAACTATTGCACCAATGATTGGTCCAAAATAAGGAATAACATTTGTCACGCCAATAACCAATGAACAAATAAGTCCATAAGGAATATTGAGTATCAAGCATCCTATATAACACATAACACCTATAATAACCCCTTCAATGACTTGTCCAAATATAAAATCACCAAAAGTCACAGCTACCAATGCTACAAAATCACATAACCAGTCATATTGTTTTGGTTTGAAAAGTGCTTTTGATAATTTACCAATTTGTCTAAATAACATATCTCTAGATAACAGAATATAAAATGACATAATTAAACCAATAAACAAATCAATAACACCAGTAGATAAACTCGTCAAATAATCAATGATATTTGGTATCCTATTAGAAGCACCTGTAAATATAGTATTCGTAATATCAGCTTCATAAGATTCAATACTTGCCATCATGTCAGCTAGTAAATCTAGTTGTATCAAAATGTCTTCTACAATAGGTTCAATATTATTAATAAAATTTGATGAATTAGCTATAAAATTATTCATATTCTCTATAATCTGAGGAATAACTGCTATCAATATAACAACCACAAATAGTAATACTGTAATAATTGATAAAACAGCTGCCACACGATTTCTTACTTTATCATTTTTAATAGGTAAATGAGTTTCATATAAATTCATTGGCATATTAAATATAAATGCCAATATAACTCCAATAAAAACAGGCATAAAAACATCTAGCATAGTCATTATAAATTTTATAATAGCATCAAAATATACTAAAGCTAAAATCATAATAATAACAATTAAAGCCAAATATATAAAACCTCTGACATCTAAATCACGGATTTTCTTTGTTAAGTTCATTCATATCACCTCGAAACATTTAACAAACTAAGCATAACACAAAAAACTACAACTAACAAGAGTTGTAGTGCGTTTTCTGTTCTTGTAATTTTTATTGATTCATACGATTATTCTTTAATATAACGATTCATAAATGATGTATTCTTTTCTAATAATTTAAATAAAATAGCACCAATAATAAGAACTGCTACTTCTCCCAAACAAACTGTCAAAGCATTAAACCAGAATGGTAAATCTAAAATAAAATACAATTCTGCTCCAACAATCAAGCCATTAATAATGCCACCTAGTATCGCTCCTACATATAGATTATTAATCTTATACATAGCTATACATACTAATGCGGTCGCCAAAGTGCCAAAAACCATATCATATATACCTAATGATGATGGTATATTCGCTAAAAAGCAACCAATAATGAGTCCTGGAAAGTATTTTTTATTATAGAACGCCAAAAAGACAAGTACTTCTGAAATTCTAAATTGAATACCTCCATAAGAAATAGCCGAACAAGCAATCGTCATAACCGCATAAACGCAAGCAACCATTGCGTTTAATGCCATCATTTTTACATCAAGTTTCTTCAATTTTCATTCCTCCTTCTCAAGAACAGTGAGAAGCCAGATGCCTAAGCATCCTTAGTTTTTTATACTGGGTGTGCTCCCGAACCAGTAAAAACAATATATCATTTTTTAAATAGAAAAGCAACGATATAGTTTGAGTGTTGATGTTTTCTTTGATATAATACTAATGCTTCGGAGGTATGAAAATGAAATTAGCAATGCTACAAATGTCCATGTCTAATAACATAATAGACAACCAACACAAGATACTTAAATATTGTGATAAAGCAAATGATTGTGATTTGCTATTTTTTCCTGAAATACAATATTCACCTTTCTTTCCACAATATAAAAATAGTGATGCAAATCCCTATTTAATGGATATTCACCATCCGTATGTCAAACAATTAGCACAAAAATGCAAGAAACATCATATGTATATGTCGCCTAATATATATTTAAATATGGATAACGAAAAATACGACGCATCATTATTTATAAATCCGTCAGGCAATATTGTAGGTATTTCAAAAATGGTTCATATCACAGAAGCAAAATATTTTTATGAAAAAGACTACTATACGCCAGCTAATGATGGATTTAAAGTATATGATACTCCATTTGGTAAGATTGGTATTGTCATTTGTTTTGATCGTCATATTCCTGAAAGCATTCGTGTTTGTACTTTAAAAGGCGCTGAATTAATTATCATTCCAACAGCAAATTGCAAGCAGGAAAATATGACTATGTTTGAGTGGGAAATAAGAGTACAAGCTATGCAAAATCAAGTGTTCATTGCAATGTGTAATAGAATTGGAAATGAAGACAAAATGGATTTTGCAGGCGAATCATTGATTGTTGATCCTAATGGTGATATTTTATATAAAGCCAATGAGCAAGAACAGTTAATAACATTTGATATCGATTTATCGTTAGTTGAACAATATAGAAATGAAAAATCATATCTTAAGGCTAGAAGAAAAGATATGTATGAGGAGAATTTATGAAACGCGTTTTAGTAAAATCAGTTTTTGATGCTTTTGATTATGTAATGGATCATTATTATCCCTATGATTTAGATAATCTTGCTAAGAAAAAAGACACTTATAGTGTTATCTCTATACAGGATACACATACTCAGGGATTTGGTATACAATTTTGTGAAAATAAATGCTGTAAAGGTGTTTTAACACTTTATTTTGATGATATTGTTAAAGAAGTTGATGGAGCTGTATTATTTAATGAAGATCATGCTAAACAAATTATTGATTTTATTAATAATCATAAAAATGTAGATACTTTATTAATTCATTGTTATGCAGGCATGTCTAGATCAAGAGCTGTTGGTGCGTTTGCTGTAAAGATGCTTGGTGGCGATAATAGTGATTATTTTAAATATAGTTCTCCTAATCCTTATGTTTATGAAGTATTAAATAACACTTGGTTAGAAAGACTCTTTTTTGAGGCTTTACCTGATTAATGCAACTATTAGTTGACAAAGTTCAAGGTTATCATGGTGGTTATTCTACTTAGATTTTTTATATAATAGAATCATCAAGGAGGTACTAACATGAATTTAGCAGATCGTATTCAAACATTAAGAAAAGCCAAAGGGATTTCTCAAGAAGAATTAGCTGATAAGATTGGCGTATCTAGACAAGCTGTATCTAAATGGGAAAGCGAACAAAGTTCACCAGATATGGAAAAAATTATATTATTAAGCGATTATTTTGATATCACCACAGATTATCTGCTTAAAGGTATTGAATCAACAAATGATAAAGAGGATGAGATAAATGCTATGATTTTTTCTGTTGCAGCTACGGCAATTAATTCTATTGGTTTGATTGCAGCTATTGGTATATGGATTGAAACTCAAGATATATATGCTGTTATGATTGGACTTATTATAATGAGCATGGGATGTATGATCTTTGCAATTGGATATATCATAGGTGAAAACAAGAAAAAAGCATTACAACAATTTTTAAGCATTAATGTATGGCTATTAACTCTTATTCCTATTTCTTGTATATTTAATGGATTAGATGGAATATTTGGAGGATTTTCATGGGAATTTTCACCTATTCCGATATTAAGTAATTCTTTTGTAACATATTTTATGTGTTGGCTGATTTATATTGTTATAAGTGTTACAACTGATATTATAGTTTTAAGACATGGTTAATCCATGTTTTTTTAATTCTTGTGAGGTTCATAATAGTTTGATATAATGATATGTACGAGGTGATAAGATGAAAGTAGGATTAGTTTTAGAAGGTGGCGCGATGCGTGGCATGTTTACAACTGGTGTTTTAGATACTTTTTTAGATAATAATATTATGGTTGATGGTGTGATTGGTGTATCAGCAGGCGCTTTATTTGGCGTGAATTATGTGTCTAAACAAAAAGGTCGCGCTTTACGTTATAATAAGCGTTTTAATAGTGATAAGAATTATTTGGGTATTAAACCATTGTTAAAAGAAGGCAATATCATTAGTACACAATATGCTTATGAAGAAGTTCCTACCAAGTTAGATCCTTTTGATGACAAAACATTTATGGAATCAGATATTCCTTTTTATGCTGTTGTAACAAATATTAAAACAGGAAAACCTGAATATATACTTGTTCAAAGTGTATTTAGACAAATGGATACTTTACGTGCATCAGGATCAATGCCATTTGTATCTAAGCCTGTAGAAATTAACAAGCAATATTATTTAGATGGGGGTATTTCTGATAGCATTCCTTTTGTATGGATGAAAAAACAAGGCTACGACAAATTAATTGTTATTTTGACAAGAGATATGAGTTATCGTAAAGAACCTATGTCTAAATCATTAATTAACTTGTTTTATCATAAATATCCTGCTTTAGCAAAACAGCTTATTGAACGTCATAAAGTTTATAATGAATCTGTAGAATTATTAAGTCAATGGGAAAAAGAAGGCAAAGCATTTGTGATAAGACCTTCTTCTCCAATAGAAATTGGCAGAATTGAAAGTGATCCTGATAAATTAGAAGAAGTTTATCAATTAGGTGTTAAAGATGCTCTTAATGATTTAGCATCTTTAAAAGAGTATATATCATGATTCTTTACTTTTCGGCAACAGGAAATAGTCAATATGTAGCAGAGATGATTGCAAATGAAACACATGACTTTGCAAGTTCTATCTTAGATGTGAAACATATCCAAATTATGGATCAATGCTTAGGTTTTGTTTTTCCTACCTATTTATGGGGACTACCATCAATCGTTGATGAATATATGAGAAATGCCATGATTAATGTTAGTGATCATACCTACATTTACTTTGTAGCCACTTATGGTACAACAAGTGGTCAAACAGGTAAGTTTATGGAAAAACATTTAGAGAATAAAGGTTTAAACTTATCAGCAAAATATAGCATTAAAATAGTTGATAGTTATACACCTATATTTGATTTAAGTAATCAAGATAAAATAAATAAAATACAACAAAAAGAAAACCCTCAAATACAGGAAATAATCAATCATATAAATCATAAAGATACAGGTGATTATATGCATAACAAAGTACCCATGCCACTTGTAAAAATGGGACATCTTGTTTATGAGCCAGTAAGAAGAACCAAACATCTTCATGTAGAAAACACATGTATTGGTTGTGGTTTATGTGCTATGAATTGTCCTATTCAAGCTATCGAAATGAAAAATAATCAACCTACATGGATCAAAGATAAATGTGTTATGTGTTTACGTTGTTTACATCATTGCCCTCACTTTGCGATTCAATATGGAAATACAACACAAAAACATGGCCAATATAAACATCCATTATAAAAGCAGTTATCACTCAGATAACTGCTTTTCCTTATCATATCCTTCTAATATCTTAAATGAAGAACTTGTACCAATTCTAGTAGCTCCTGCTTCTATCATTGCTTTACAAGTTTCCCAATCTCTAATACCACCTGCTGCTTTAACCTGTACATCATCACCAACAGTTTCTTTCATAAGCTTAACATTTTCTACTGTTGCACCATTAGTTCCAAAACCTGTACTTGTTTTCACAAAATTTGGTTTCACTTTTTTGGCAATTTTACATACTTCAATAATCTCATCTTTAGTTAAATAACATGTTTCTAAAATGACTTTAGACAAAACATTATTAGCTTTACAAATGGATACTATTTGTGCCATTTCTTCTTCAATATAATCAAGATTTCCTGATTTTAATTCACCAATATTAATGACATAATCTATTTCATCAGCACCATCTTGGATGGCTTGTTTTGTTTCCGCCACTTTTGTTTCAATCGTTGTTTGACCTAATGGAAATGAAATAGCTGCACCAACATGTACCTTAGAATCTTTTAAAAACTCTCTACACCATTTAACTGGTGAAGAATTAATGGCTACCATTGCAAAACCATTTTCATCAGCTTCTTGACATAATTGTTTAAAATCTTCTTTAGATGCATAAGGTTTTAATAAGGTATGATCAAACATACCTGCTAATTGTTCTCTTGTAATATTCATTTTATTCCTCCCATATTTCTTTTATAAATTCATTAATTGATAATGAATATTCATCATCTTTATCTTCTAATTCATAGAGATGTTCCTCTTTTAATGGAAATAACATATTTTGAGATGCATCATTGTTATAAAGTGAAAATACACTTCTGAATGATATTTCTTTATCTTCTTTAGAATGTACATAGATAGTAGGAATAACATTCTTTTTTACAAATGTTTTTGTGTCCAATTTTCTAATATCAATATCAACTTCTTTTTTTATCACTTGACGAACAATTGGACCAGATATTTTAGCATTTATCTTTGTATCTCTTTCACATCTTTTTGATAAATAATTATAGGCATTATCATAAGCCCCTTCACTGATAATAA
Organism: Erysipelotrichaceae bacterium; assembly: GCA_021201655.1. Classification (GTDB taxonomy): domain Bacteria; phylum Bacillota_I; class Bacilli_A; order Erysipelotrichales; family Coprobacillaceae; genus JAJQDJ01. The sequence continues at coordinate 8,783 of JAJQEL010000045.1, forward strand.
GTTTTACATTCTTTAGTTTACCTAAACTAGAAGTATTCAATATTGTATTTGCACCAACACCATGGCCATACATGATAATTGGATGCTCTTCTCCATATTTTTTTACAATATAAGTATTAAAAAACATTAAATCACTAATATCACGATATCCTAAACCTCTGATATAACCATCACTTAAACCTGAAGTATTACTATCAATCATAAGAATGTTTGCATTCTCTATGATTGATTGTAAATAATGAACGGTTTTCATTAAATGATAAGCAGATTCCATTAATCCGTGCAAGCAAATAATGGTTTTATCAGCATTTTCTTGTTCAATTAAATAACCTGATAAATATAAGCCTTTATGATTTTTAATTTGAATACGTTGAGCATCCATATCTTCGTACCAATTCTCTTGCTCAATCTTATTTAAATGCTCACGATATATTACTTTTTTACCATAATCATACGCTAAAGCCATACTTGTAGATGCTGCAGCCGTTAAAGTAACAGCTGTACCAATATAAACATTTTTCTTTTTCACTTTAAATACCACTCCTTAAAATTATCCATTAACAAATTATTTATATTCATCACTTGCTCAAAAGAGCTTAAACGATAATTATCATTTTCCATTCTAGCTCCAAAAAACTGAATAGCCCCAACCAATTCATCTTTTACTTTCAGTTTCATAGAAGCAGGCATCTCTTCTATTGGAAAACATAAAAAGATAAATGTATTATAATCAAGATGGAATAAATCTAGTAATATGTCATATCCTTCTGCCTTTATCAAAGAATTCCCCAAAGCTAGATCTAAATCATGATTCGCCACTGTCATCATATTATTAATAAGCATTCGTAATATTCTTAATACTACACCATAATATTGATCAAAATTATTATGATACATATAATAAATATAAGAAAATATTAAATTAGCATCTTCTCTTTCTTCATCTTTATCACATAACACAAATTCTTTTTCTAATCTTTCCATAATTGTTTTCGTACTATGGTATTGAGATAATAAAACCTTACCAAAATCTGTCATAATCGCTAAAGTAAAACGAGTATTCATACACAATGTTTTTAATGCTTGAATGAGTTCTTGAGAAACTTCTCTATAAAATTGATCCAAATGTTTATATACCATACGTATAATCTTTCTTATAAAATAAAGATGATATTGATATTCTGTATCTAAATACTGAAAGTTAATGCCATCCCAATAATTCTCATATAGAATAACATCTAACAAAAGATTTATTGTATCCATAAATTTTTTGAATTCTTTGCGTTTTATTTGATTATCTAAATAAGGTATAAGTAATCCATAAAATTGATCAATTGTATTTTGATTAATGCCTTGATGATATTTCATGTAATTAAGGATATCTCGAAAATCCATTGGTTCTAAAACATAAGTCTCGTCTTCAGTATGCTTGATGAATTTTTCATATAGAGAATAATGCAAAAGACGTTTTTGATCATTTTGTTTTAATAATCTTTTAACAACATCTTTTACAATAAATGTTTGTTCCTGTTCATGAAGTTTTTCAGAAAAGGTATAAGTGATTTTATTTTCACAGGATACATCTAAATAAATATCAATTTGGCGAAAGTTTGTATCTAACATATAATAATGAAACTTAAATTCATTATTATCCATACGATAACCACTATGAAAACGATATTTGCCTCTGTATTGTGCCCAATTCGCATCTAGATAATCTTGTAATACTTTCTCATCTAATGGCATAAAACTCCTCCTAATCTATATGATGTGCTTTTTTAAAACGGGGATAAAAATCACTTCTTACATATTGTACAGCTATATTCCTAATGACCTCTCTAGAATAATCACCACCAATAGAAATAGCTGTATCCATTATTTCTTCGGTAAGAATTGTTAAATATTCATCATTTAATACAATATTTTCTAAAGCTATGGTTGTTCTAACTATTTCTTTACATTCATCTATATAATCTTTTTTATCAATATCTGTTATATGATCCATGATTATCACATCCTTGTAGCTATTATAACATTTTATAAAAACTTTAAAATAAATTATTGAAAAAATCTTATCTTTTCTGTTAATTCAATACCTAAATCTTCTAGATATGCTTTAGCTTTATTATAAGTTTGTTTATCTGATAAAGCTAAAGGATCATGAGCATCTGTACCAATAATAACCTTATTACCCATTTCTTTTGCTAGGTCAAAAAATTCAATACTAGGGTAATGGCGATGATATTTATATCCTAACAAATTAAATTCTAATGGTGTATCAGTATCTAATGCTGCCTGACATAGACGTCTCATTTGTGATTTATAATAATCTAAATCTCTATCATAATAAGCTAAATCAGGATGCGCTAAATAACTATATAAACCTGTATTTAATCCTTCGATACATAAATCTATATATTTATTTAATTGTTTCTTTGTTAATGGTAAACCAAAATATATACCATATTCATCACTTTCATCATAATGATTACCTAAAATAATATAATCCAACTTATAATCTTGTATTGTTTGTTTAAGCCAGGACATATATTTTGGAAAATATTCACATTCTAATCCAATTTTTATATTGATTTGATCTTTATATTTTTCTTTTAACTGCTGTAATGTATCAACATAGTCTTTTAGTTTTTCTTCTTCCATGCGCATCGTCGCATGAAAAGAAGAATCATATCTCCAAGGTGTATGATCACTGAACCCCAATTCTGTATATCCTGCTTTAATAGCGTTTAATATATATTCTTCTTCACTTCCTATCGCATGATAACAACGCTTAGTATGTGTATGATAATTTTTCATATTATCCCTTCTTTCGAAAGAATTATAACATGTTTTATATCTTTCTCAAGATTTTCATATAAACTTAACATAAAGTATGTTATAATGCTTTATGTTATAAATTTGGAGGTGAAACATGGATAGACAAGATGAAGAAGTCATGTTGAGATTTCGTAATGCCTATGCTTATTTTATTCGTCAATTAGACGAAAATGCTAGAAAATATGGATTAACTGGTGTTCAATGGATGATTGTTAGTGAAGTTGGACTTAATTCTCATATAACAATGCATGATTTATCAGAAAAATTAAATTTATCAAAGGCTAATTTATCCGCTATTATCAAAAGACTACAAAATAATAATGTTGTTACTAAAGAACGTAGTACTTTAGATCAACGTTATGTTTATATTCAACTAACAGAAAAAGGAAATAAGATATTTCATCATATTGAAGAAGATATGAAGAATCATTATCCTATTTGGCAAAAATTAGATGAAAATGACAAAGATAAGATTCTTTCAGCATTAAAAGCTTTAGAGAAACTTATTGATAAATATGAAGAAAAAGATAATCAGGAATCAAAGTGATTCCTGGTTTTCACTTTCTTCACTATGAGAAACTTATTTCTTATGATATAATAGATATAAATAATAAGGAGAGAAAAAATGAACGAAATGATATGATTCTCTAAAGTGAACAAAATAAATAATTAAAAGTTCACTAAGG
>JAJQEL010000056.1 GCA_021201655.1 Erysipelotrichaceae bacterium
ATAGCAAATCATTTTAATTATTTAAATTGTCTACTTGACAAAATCACTTCATGATTCCGTTTTCTTTTTATTTTAAAAACCAATACAAATAAATGTATTGGTTTAATATTTTACTAAAATATTTTGTGTTTTAGCATATATTAATGATAGTAAGAATAATACAATATATTCTATGGAAATCATAGCAGTTATAGCATCAAGTTGTAGAGGTGTAGATATTGTCGTCTTATCATATATAAGTGTATCCTGGCATAATTTTGATAATTCACTTTCATTAGAATCAGATAAAACAATACTATAAATATGATAATCTCTTAAAATTTGACCGATATCCAACATACTTTGATCATCACTCATACTTATCAAAATAGCCATATGATTTTTTGTATCATTTAACTGATTAAAATATATCTGATTGGTGTGACAATTAAAAGTGCAATGTTTACCTAAATATAATAAACTACTCTGTAACCTTAAACCTATTGCTTCACCATATCCACTAGCATATATATCAATTGTATTAGTATTTATAATACGATTACAAATACGTGTTATTGTATTACGATTCAATTTTAGTTTGGTATTTGTAATCGTTTTATCATACATTTTTGTAAGTGTCATCATTATTGAATCATAAGATCTAAAATTATCATTAATATCATTTTTAAACAAATCCTGTAGCTTAAAATATTCTTTTCTTTCCATTGCTAAAATCATTATAAATTCACGATAAGAAGATATTCCTAATTTCTTATATAATCTCACAACTGATGATTGTGATGTATATGACTTACATGCTAATTCATTGCTTGTTATATGATCAATAGGATTGGATTCATCTAGTAAGTATTTTGCTATTTGTTTTTCTGTTTCTGTTAAATTTGTCCCTTCTAATAGTTTTTCTATAATCATTATTTCACTTCCCATATACAAGTATAATGATTAAAAATAAGATGAAAAGAGACTAAAAAATAATCATAAGAAAAAAGAAACAAATTATAGTTTTAAAGAATCTATCAAATATTGATTAAAAGTATCACTATTAGGATGATTGATCCATGCTTTTACTTCTGGTAAGGGATATTTTTGATAAATATATTCTCTTTGTTTAATAATATTACTTATAAACTTATCCCAATCCTCAATGTTATTTCTTTTTTTGATGAGGATAATGTATAGCAACTGCATTACTATCTAATTGAATTCTTGTACCATTTAAAAATATTCTTAAACCAAGTTCGCTATCTTCACATCCCCACTCATTAAAATTTTCATCAAACATACCTATATCTAATAATAACTTTCTTTCTACAGCCACTAAACAAGTAGAAAAATAAATCCAAGGTGCAGGCCATGTTGTTAGATCATTACCTAATGCTTGATAACCAGCTTTTCTACGATCAAAGTATTGATGTTGTGTCATTTTTTCAATTGACTTATCAATATCATTAATATCAATCAAATCTTTTATCTTTTCTTCATATTCATTAGTAAAACCATATACATAACCTATATATGCATAATGTGTTTCTATAATATTTTGATAAAAAGATGATAATGTATGTCTTTGTAACAATACTCCAGCATCAACAAATATACATATATCCCCTTTCGCATTGAGTATGCCCATGTTTCTAGCTGCAGCAGCTCTAAAACCTTTATCAGATTGATAAAAATAACGTATAGGATATTCATATTTGCTTACTATACTTAAATTATCAACATTTGATCCATCATCACATATAAGAATTTCATAATCTTTAAAATCACTCTTTAATATACATTGTATCGTCATATCTAAAGCTTCCACATCATTATATGTTGGAATAATGATACTCATTTTATAATGTTCCATTGTTGCCTCCTTCTAACCATTGTACTTTTTTATCAATCACTATATGATCAATCAACCAAATACTTCCATCAATAATCATTAATAGTCCATAGGCATGGATTGTATTCATAAATTGACATAATATTAATGCTAAGGTTAATCCTGTAATTCTTCCTAATGCAATAGGAAATTCACTAGCTGTGATAAATTCATAAGGTGTTAATGTTGTAGCAGAGAAGTTGGATAATTGATATTTCATGGATTGATATATCGTATTGTTCCAACAATATATCAGTCCCATCAATATATAAAATATGATTAATGTTGTTACACTCTTGATAGTTCCTAACAATATACATGTCACAAAGTATATCATTGATGCTACTAAATGAAATTTCTTTTGATTGTTTCTATTAAATTGACTTGCAATACATACAGAACTGATAATTCCAATAAAAGCCATTAAAGAGTTACAATTACCAATAATTTGTTCATTATTAATAATCGCATAAGCAAATACTGTAAATATTTGATTGTATATGGATTCTCTAATTCCATTTGAAAAACTATAATATTTAAGCGTATCCCAATATTTATTATGCTTTACTTTTAGAGCTTCTATCATTCTAATATTCCTATTTTCACTAAATGGACTGATATTTTTAGATATCGTCATTCCTAATACAAATAACAATATTGCAAAGCTAAATAAGATATAATAACCTATTAAAGTGGTGAATCGAGCAATAATAAAGCCAGAAATGGATGGTGTAATAACACCAAAGATATAACTAAAAGATTGTTGATAAGAAAAGAAACGTCCTTGTTCATTTTCATTAACTAACTTACCAATCAATAAATTAAAAGAAAAATAATAAAATCCCTGCCCTACTCCATTAAAGATACCTAAAGGTATAAGTAATGAAGATGCATTCTTTTGTAATAAAAGAATACTTAAATAATACAAACTAGTTGATATAATACCTATATCTAAAATAACTTTGAGATCTAACTTATGAATAAGTTTAGTACCAGCTATAAAAGTTAATAATAGTGCAGTATAATTTAAAATATTTTGAATAATAATCAATCCAATATTATTCGTAAGCCTTATAAGATAAACATTCACAAATGTCATAGCAATGTTTGTACCTGCTAAATACAACATACCTATCATTAACAAATATTTTGTCTCTTTCAATAATTGTTTCATACTTCCCTCCTTATAATAACATATGTTACGTAACAATTGTTATTATAATTATAACGTGACTTAAAGTCAATAATTAAATAGCAAATGTTATTTATTGAATATAAAATAAGACTTATACATTTTCGTATAAGCCTTTTATGCACTTCAAATATTGCTACTTATTAATTCCTTATCCCAAATTTTTACTTAATTTCTTTATTTTTCTATTTGTAACAATAAATCCTATTCCTGATAATAGAGCTGCTAAAGCTCCAACAATACATGCAATACCAATATCACCAAACATAATCATTCCCATTGCTATACCTATAACACCTAAAATAATAAGTAATATTCCAATAATCATTGTCATAATCTCCTAAGGGTTCAATGTTACAGTTTGACCATCAACATAATAATCATCTAACCAATCATCATTATTATAAGCTGATAGTTTAAATTCTATTTCTTCAATATCTTCTATAGCATTTTCTTCCAAATCTGAATCATACCAGGAAATTGTACTAAAAGCACTTTTGCCTGCACTAACTGCAGTTGCATAGAAAGGATCTATCATATAACCATTTATTGAAGCATCATCTAGACTAAACATTACTTCTGTATCCGTTTTATTCACCAAATATAAATTAACACCATATCCCCAAGTATCATCAGGATCATAACCAATCACAATTACCGTGACATCATCATTATCTACTAAAACATTATCACTATCCTGAGATTCTCTTATGAATGTTGTTGCTTTATCTTCACCATAAGGATAAACATGCACTGTTTCATTAGCAACAGCATCCTCTTCCCAATCATCACTATTATAAACTCTAAATGTTAATTCAATATCCGTAAATTCATCAATACCATTTTCTTCTAAAGTTGTATCACTTATAAAACTAATTTCTTCATTAGATTTCTTACCAGCTGCTACTTCAGAAGCAAACAATGGATCACTCATCACACCATTAACAGAAGCACTTTCTACTGAAAACATGTAGGTAACATCTTCTGATTTATTTTCTAATTCAGCAGTTAATGTATATCCCCAGAATCCATCTTCATCAATACCATTAATAACAATACTACATTCATCATTATCAACAACAGTTAATTCAGTAAACGTAATTTCATTATCAGTTATTTTCTCTGTTGTATCACTACTACTATCATCACTTGTAGTATCATCACCATCACTACATCCCACAAGTGAAATCATCATAAAACATGCTAAAAAAACAATAAAAAACTTCTTTAAATAACTATTAATACTTAACTTCTCCATAATTTTCTCCTTTGAGTATCATTATATATGAAAAAAAACATCTATTTGGTATGCCATCGGCATACAAACAAATGTTTATTTTAAAATATTTTGTAATGCTGTAATAAATACTTGTAATTTATCCTGTGATTCTTTAGGAAGAATAATACCATAAGGCATATCATAAGTAGGTTCTAATGGAATAGATACAAGAGCAGGATGAACATTGCTCCAGCAATCTAAGGATAATAAGAGACAATTTTGTTGAACAGTATTATTGAAAGTGTCCAAGTTATAATGAGGATCAATATCAATAATATGAGTACGAGGATAGTTATTAAGTATTTCGAGTCTTATTTGATCATTGATAGGACTAGTACCAGTTTTCATAATCATAAGCGTTTCATCTTTCAAATCATCAAAAGTAATCACATTAAGAAGAGTTAAAGGATGGCTTCTAGGCATAGCTATACAGAAATGATAATAATCAATTAAAAAGAATAATAAACCTTCATCTTGATAATTATTATTATAAGGTCCTATAACTAAATCAAAATCACTATAGAGATGAGTTAATCGTTTCTCATCATCCTGAAAAGGAACTATATTTAATTTATACTGTGGACATTGAACACTCACTTTATCCCATATATGCATAAAATCATGACAAGGATACAATAATGATGAACCAATACGTAATGTTTGTGGTGAAGCAAAATAAGCATCCTGAACACGCTTGATAGCTTGCGTTGAGAACTCCATAATTTGAAGTGTTTCATTATAAAGCTGATGTCCTGCAGATGTAAGAATAACTCCTTGATGCGTTCTTTTAAAAAGTTTCACACCTAAATAATTTTCTAATTGATTGATTTGTTTGATAACTGCAGTATGTGATATATAAAGTTGTTGTGATGCTTTGGTAAAGCTAGAACATTCTGCTACAGCTTTAAATACATCCAATGATTTATTATACATATGACCTCCTTGTAGAAACTTATAGTTTCTTCTATTGTATATGATTTGAACTTCAACGTCAATAAATAAGAAGTTATAATATTAAAGAAAGGAAGAATCAAAATGATAAATAGTATAAAAGATACAATGACACTTTATAATGGAATAAAAATTCCAGGTTTTGGTTTTGGAGTTTGGCAGATTCCTCAAGATGCAACTGCACAATGTGTCAAAGAAGCCATTAAAGCTGGTTAAAACCAGGAGAATCCTGCTTTATTTTTAATTGAATTTGTAACAAAATCTGTTCTAACTTTCATATAAATCTCCTTTCACTTATATTTTATCAATATATAAACAAAAAGTCATTGAACCTAAAATTCAATAAATTCCATAAGGATTTATAAATCTATCTTATTCCAATCAACATGTCCATAACTTTCTTTAAACTCATTATAATCTTCCTGATTCAAATGACCTAATCGATGATATAATTCAAGCATATCTTGTCTAAATTTACCAATTGATAAAAACTTTTCTTGAGTATATGTTTCTACATCTCTAATCGCTTGTTTATATTCTTTGCTTTTTTCTTTATCATCATAAACAATGAGTTCATAAATTAATGCTAGTAACATAGCTTTACGTTCTTTTTTCCAGGTTTTGTTATTGTCACAATAGTAGTCACAATAAGCATCAATATAAATAGCTTCATTAGCAATATTTTCAGATTTGTCTCGTATTAATGTATAAATTTTCAAAGCTTTTTGTTTACCCAGAAATAACTCAACACATTCCCAGACTTTCATTGAAAAATGTTTTAGAACACTTTGATAACAATCATATTCTATTAAAGTACATGATTCATCTAACAAAAATAAATCCTCTTTACTTATAATTTCTTCATCTATGTTTATAAATGATAGCATAAAGTAAACAGCCCATGGATATAAAATAATACATGAATAATAGACATTTTTCTCATCTCCAACATGTCCTATTCCTTTATTACCTGCACAAGCATCCTTTAAATCGTCACAAAACATTTTTATATATTGATTTAAATTATCATAAGTCCCAATGATAGCATCTTTCTCGCTTTCATCAATATCATGTCTATTTTTAGTATATTTTTTATACACTTTATAATGTAATTCAGTAACAATATAAACAGCATTATATAATTCACATAAATCGTTATAATCACCTCTTATTATAATTCCTAAATTATTTTTCGTATTTTCCAACATCAACATAATAATCAACTCCTGAATGTAGTATAACATAAATTGGAGTAATAAAAAAAGCCACTTTCGTGGCTTAATCTAAATCTGCACCTTGAGATTCAATAACTTTCTTATACCAATAAAAAGAATCTTTCTTCTTTCTAGATAAATCTCCAGTACCATCATCATACTTATCTACATAAATAAAACCATAACGTTTAGCCATTTCGCCTGTAGAAGCTGATACTAAATCAACACAACCCCACATCGTATAACCCATAAGGTCTACACCATCTTCATTCACAGCGGCATCCATAGCTTTAATATGATCTCTTAAGTAATTAATACGATAATCATCATGAATTGATCCATCTTCTTCAATCTTATCAATAGCACCTAATCCGTTTTCTACAACAAATAAAGGCATTTGATAACGATCATATAATACATTTAAAGCATTTCTTAAACCTGTTGGATCAATTTGCCAACCCCAATCACTAGCACTTAAATAAGGATTCTTAATACCCATAGACAAGTTACCACCATCAGCAGCTTCAAATTGACTTGGATCACCAGCAGCGACTTGAGACATATAGTAAGAGAATGATAAGAAATCAACTTTACCTTTCATTAATAACTCATCATCACCATCTTCTTTAACAATCTCAATGCCTTCTCTTTCAAATTCTTTTAAGCGATAACTTGGATAATAACCTCTACATTGAACATCTGTATAGAAAATATTATTATGTGTTGCTTTCCAAGCAGCTAATACATCTTCAGGATTACAAGCCCATGGATAAGTTAAGGTATAAGCTAACATACAGCCAATCTTAAATTCAGGGTTAATTTGATGACCCAATATAACAGCTTTAGCACTTGCTACAAATTCATGATGAGCAGCTTGTAATTTTACTTGTTTAGATGAAGTCATAATACCTGCAGCCATCCAAGGTGATAATTCAATACAATTGATTTCATTGAATGTTAACCAAAGTTTTACTTTATCTTTGTATCTATTAAATACTGTTTCGCAATACTTCACATAACAATCAACCGTTCTTCGATCAGCCCATGAATTCCAAGCTTCAGTTAAAGCTAAAGGTGTTTCATAATGTGATAATGTAACTAATGGTTCAATACCATATTTCTTACATTCATCAAATACATTATCATAAAACTTCAAACCTTCTTCACTAGGTTCTTCATCAACCATACCACCCTTAGGATAAATACGTGACCAGGCAATTGATAAACGGAAACACTTAAATCCCATTTCACCCATTAAAGCAATATCTTCTTTATAATGATGATAGAAATCAGTTGCTTCATGATTAGGATATAAACAATCATCAAAACATTCAAACTTAGCACCTTCAGGTAAATCTCCACCTACAAACATAGGTACTTTAACCTTTTCTCCATCTTTAGTAACATAAGTAATACAACGAGGTTCTCTATGTGTTCCGTTTGTAACAACATCATCACTTGATAAACCTCTTCCACCTTCATTGTAACCACCTTCATATTGGTTGGCAGCTGTGGCACCACCCCATAAAAAATCTTTTGGTAACATAAATTTCTTCCTCCTTATCAATAATTATAAAGCTTATTTAATCAAATTGAAATATTATTTCACAAAAAGAAAATAGAATCTTTATGATTCTATTGATACTGCACTATTTTACATTGATGTTTTTTATAATCATTTTGACTACTATCAGGATTATAAGTTATACCTACTAATAATATTTCTTTATAATCTTTAACCTTATCGACATAATTCTTATTGATAATTTGATCAATAACTTCTATTGGTGTTCCTTTAACCTTTAATTCAATAATCATCGCTGGTTTATGAGATCTTTGAGGTATGAATATCATATCACAACGTCCTTTTCCAGTTGCTTCTTCACGTCTAACTTTATAAAACTTTCTGGCATATATATATAACAAACAGTTAAGAGACAAGCTAAACTATTCTCATCATTATAGTGAAATAAATCAACCTCTTTGTCATGTGCTTCTTCTATCATTGATGCCAGTAATTCTTCATCTTTATCTTGTGTTGCTTTTAATATCAGCTTACTTTTCTTAACTATTTCATGATAGTCACCCATGTCTTTTCGATTGAGAATTTTTTCAAACTTTAACATCAATTCATGATTAGGAATAGTAAGATAATCTTCATGATATGTTAAAAATCCAAAAATAACCATTGATGATAATATTTCTTCTCTTGTATCTAAATTATCATCTTTATCTAAATACTCCATTAAATCAACTTCAACAGGAATACCAGATATTAATTGAATCATATCATCTCTTACATTATCAATATTATCTTCAATACAATCTGATATTTCACTCATTGGACCTGTAGATGTCCAATAGTTATCACAGTATTTATTATCCAAAGCATTTCTGACGCTACGAGGGTTAAACAATTTTTTACCATCACTTGTATAATAACCATCATACCAGTATTCTAAATCCGAATATTTCATATAAGGATATTTTTGACACAATTCACTCACTTCTTCTTCAATAAAGCCAAAGTATTCATTATATCTTCTATCGTTGATAAAATTATATTCTGTAAAATTATTAAGATCTGATACTGATGAATGCTTAACAATTGGTAAAATACCTGTCATATAAGCCATAATAACATAAGTTTGATCTTTAATAAGATCTCTTAAAAACTGTAAATATTCCTTTTCGTCCTTTTCATTCATAAAATCTTTATAAAAAATACTATCCCATGTGTCCAATATGAAAACAAATGAATCATTCGTCTGATAAAAATACTCACTCATAGGATATTCAGGCGATAAATCTATAGTATAAGAAGACTTTAAATCTAAAATAAGATTCTTTTCTATATATGATATATATTCATTATATGATTGACAATTTCTAGGCATTGCAGCCATATTCATATAAATAACATTATATTGATTTAAATGCTTTAAATAACTATCACATTGTGATATTTTTAATTGATCAAATATCGTTTTAGTATCATATTCTTTACAATAATAAGCTGCTAACATATTTGCATTAACAGTCTTTCCAAATCTACAAGGACGAGTAATGCAAATATCATTCCCTAATTCATTTCCTACCATAGATGCTATTTGATCAATCAAAAGACTTTTATCAACATATAATGGATTATCAGCAATTTTCATAAATCTTTGAATAGGTATATCAACATTCAAATAATACATGATATCATCCTCCTTATATTCATTATAAACTATTTTGCTTATTTAATCCATTATATTTGCATTTAGTCAAAAAAAGCATTGATATTAACAATGCTAATTATTAAAATCTTTAGAAAAAATAGAATCTTTATGATTCTATTTATACTGCACTATATTACATTGATGTCTTTTATAATTTGTTAAACCTACTAACAATATTACTTTACAAAAAAATAAAACACCTAAAATGGTGAAAAATATATTGATATTATTACTATTTCAATGATTTAATCCATTTATATCATAAATTTCCTTCAATTTAGATAACGTTAAATTGTTTTAGCAAATAAAAAAAAGCGTTGATTGAATCAACGCTAATGTGATATATACAGATTATTAGTAATATCAATACTTTTAATAATTTCTTACAAACACCTATTTCAACTAAAATATTTTATTTACCATTTAAATGAAGATTCTATCAAGTTTGGATCAGCTGGATTTCCTACCACTGGTTTGTTCATATTTAATTTTTCAATTTCTCTTACTTCATTTTCATTTAAATTAAAATCAAAAATATTTATATTTTCCTTCATACGATTGATATGAACAGTTTTTGGAATCATGATCATATCTTTCTGTGTAAAGTATCTTAAAACCACTTGTCTGGTTGATTTATTATACTTACCTTCAATTTCTTTTAATATCTTATTTTCAAAAATTTCATTGATTTTGTTTTGTCCAAATGGTGCATAACCCATATGAATAACATTATTCTTTTTCATCCATTCATTAGCTTCTAATTGTTGATTAAGAACATTCGTTTCAACTTGATTTGCAGCAGGAACTATCTTATTATAATGAATCAAATCAATAAGACGATCAGCATTAAAATTAGAAACACCAATAGCCTTAATTTTTCCTTGATTATAAAAATCTTCAAGAACTCTATACGCTTCATAATAATTAGCAAAAGGCCAATGCAATAAAACAAGATTAATATAATCTGTTTGTAGATTGGTTAAAGATTGTTCTAATGTTCTTATAGCATCTTCTTTTTCATAATTTTTAAAATTTAATTTTGTAACAATATATAATTCTTCTCTAGGAACACCACTTTTTATTATAGCATTGCCAACTTCTTTTTCATTTCCATAAGCCTCTGCAGTATCAATCAAACGATAACCAGTTTGAATAGCATTCAAAACAGCATCTTCACACTCTTGTCCTTTAATTAAGAACGTTCCAAATCCAAGTTTAGGTATCTTATTTCCATTATTTAATGTTAAATATTCCATTGTTTAATCTCCTTGTAATTCATTTCATTTTTTACTTATTTTTCTAACATACTTACGGTACGCTTATAATCCTGAGATGGTCTTGTATTATACTCTAACATATCAAAATGTGCTAAATAGACCATTTCCTCTTGTGTTAATTTAAAATCAAATAAATTTAAATTATCATATATCCATTGTTTTTCCATGGGTCTTGTTATGACGCTTATCCCATTTTGCACTAAAAATTTCATCGCAATCTGACGCACTGATTTTCCATATTTCAAAGCAATTTCTTTAACTTTTTTATCTTCGTAAACAGGCAACGTTTCTTCTTTTCCAAAAACTTGATATCCCTGCATAACTATATTTTTTCATTCAATAGCTCCTGCAACTGCTTCCTTTGACACCTCATTGTCGTTTTAATTTGATTAACAACAGGTAGAACATGATTAAAATGAATAAGATCAACTAATTGGCTTTCTTGATAATTGGAAACCCCAATACTTTTAATAAGTCCTTCATCATACATTTTCTCTAATTCCCTATATGCATGATAAGTGTTTCCATAAGGCCAGTGAATCAAAACAAGATCAAGATAATCTACTTTCAATTTATTCATTGATGTCAAAATAGATTAACGAACATTATCCCCTTCAAATTCAGTAAACCAAATCTTTGTTGTTATAAAAATTTCATTTCTAGGAATAGCTGCTTTTTGTAAGGCTTCGCCTACAATGTCTTCATTACCATAAATTTGTGCACAATCAAACAGTCGATATCCTACTTCATAAGCATCTTTTAAAACTCTTGTACATTCATTTACATCAAAGATATTCATAGTTCCAAATCCTAATATTGGCATTTTAATTCCATTATTCAATGTTAAATATTGCATTTTTTGACCTCTTTTCTATCTTTTAATATAACAATTATTTATCTTTTTATCTATCAAATCCTCTTCTATATACCTATTTTAATATAAATCATCTTAACTATGAAGTTTAAAAAAGATACAAGGGTAGAATCCATAAGTTTCTACTAAATAGATATATATAAAAAATAACTTGAAATATTTTGTACATCTAATATTTCAAGTTATAGTAATACAATTATGGATTTAAATCTATATTAGAGATTTTTAAGACATGTCCCAATTCATTCCATGCAGTAGAAGCTATTTGATCAATTAAAAGGATTTTATCAACATATAGTTGATTTTGAGCAATTTTCATAAATCTTTGAACAGTTATATTGACATTCAAATAAAACATGATATCATGATATGATTCTCTAAAGTGAACAAAATAAATAATTAAAAGTTCACTAAGGAG
>JAJQEL010000074.1:0-2394 GCA_021201655.1 Erysipelotrichaceae bacterium
AATTATTATTTTTAATCGTTAGTTATTTCAGTTTCTCTTAAATTGACGACATTGAGTCATTGGACCTCTTTGTGACTTTAAAACAAGCTTTTGATTTTCTATCATTTCCACAACTTCAAATTCTAAAGGATGTTTAGCCATTTTCAAATATTTCGTTCCATGACTTCCTACTTTTAATTCATCTTCAACTTCTACTTTTTTAAGTGTTGGATCCCATTTTGTCCAAGTACGAGGATCAACATAACATGCCCAAGCTTTGGCATCATCAATCTTACGATCTAATTTTTGTATATACTCCATATTTTCCTCCAAATGTTTGGACTTACACTATGCGTTGCACAACATTGTTTGTATTATATCATAATTCATATTTTCATATAATAAATTTATTTATTTTCCATACTTGATAATAACCAATTTTGATGTCTTTTCAAACGATTGATATCTCTAATACAATAATATCCATTAATAGTTTCTATTAAACCCATAGTTTTAAGATCTTTGATAGCACGTACTGCTGTAATACGATTAATACCTAGTAAATTGGAAATCATCTGCTGACTGAGTTTTTCTTTTATTAAAATCTTATCATCATAAGGTACGCCATATTTACGTGCCCAATCTAATAATAAATCACATATCTTCCATTCTGCACTATGGTAGTTAGTATGACGTAATTGTTCCATAGTTGAAAGAAACTTAATAGAAATAGATTGTAACATATCTATTGCAATTTCAGGATCACTGCTAACCATATTCATCAACGTTGGCCTATCTATCGCAATGACTTCTGTCGTTTCTAATGCTTTAAAACTCACGGGTGTTTCATAATTCATAATGAGATTAGCATCTAAATTAACTGAATTTTTTTCATTTAATGTATATATACGTTCCTGACCAGCTAAAGTATATTCAAAACCAGCCACACGTCCTCTAGTAATCACATAACAATATTGAGGTACTTCACCTGCTTCTAATATGATTTGATTTTTGGCATAAGTGATATTCATACCAAGCTCTTCTAATCTCGATGTACCTCTTGGTAATTCAATAAGCTGCGAAATATAATCTGGATTTTCCTGATAATAATTATTTGCCATCATTTTCGCCTTCCCGTTCTATCTATTTATGTTATAATATATAAAAATATTTTACTACATTATGAGATAGCTCGCAAACATAAATGTGATATTTTTATCAAAAAGGAGAATTTATGCAGACAATTGTTATTTTAGGGGCTGGTCAATTTGGGCGTACCATTACCTATTTACTTAATAAAAATCAAATAAAAAATCTTGGCATTTGGCGATAATAACCAAAAATTATGGCATACTACTTTTAATCATATACCTATTCTTTCAATAAATGATGCTATAAAGCTTCAAAGTGATTATTGTCTCATTAGTGTATCAGGAGATGATCGCATTGAAGCATTAAAGAAGCAAGCGATGGATGAAGGATTTAAAGGTCAGTTTATTATTTTGTCTGATCTAATACATTATTTTGATATTCGCAGTGCGACTTTATATTATATAGCCCAAAGAATCAATGAATTAAATATTGAAGGTGATACTGCCGAACTAGGGGTTTATAAAGGTGATATAGCTCATCAAATTAATGCTTTGTTTCCTCATAAAAAGCTTTATTTGTTTGATACTTTTACTGGTTTTGATCAACGTGATATTGATATTGAACATACCAATCAATATTCTAGAGGTCAAATTGGTGATTTTCAAGATACATCAATTGATGAAATCATGAAACGTATGCCTTATCCTGATAATATCATTATTAAACAAGGTTATTTTCCTGATACAACAATTGGTTTAGAAGATTTAACATTTAGTTTTGTAAGTTTAGACGCTGATTTATA
This sequence comes from Erysipelotrichaceae bacterium, assembly GCA_021201655.1. Taxonomy (GTDB): domain Bacteria; phylum Bacillota_I; class Bacilli_A; order Erysipelotrichales; family Coprobacillaceae; genus JAJQDJ01. The sequence continues at coordinate 1,874 of JAJQEL010000074.1, forward strand.
TCAACCTATACTTGCAGGCTTGCACTATTTTTATCCAAGATTAAATAGTGGAGGTATGATTTTACTTCATGATTATAATAATCTACAATTTACTGGTGCTCATCAAGCTGTGATTGATTTTGAAAAACAATATGGATCAATTATATTAGTACCATTAAGCGATATGCATGGTAGTTGTGTGATTGTGAAAGCATAAAAAAAGAAGGAATTTTTCCTTCTTTTAATTATGTTGACGTTTCTTATTGTAGTAATATCCAATACCCATTGCAGAAATAAATGCAACACCAACTAAAGCTGCAACGTTTGTATTATCACCAGTTGTAGGAGAAGATGTAGTACTGTCTGAACTAGTTGTGTCACTTGTATCTGTAGAAGAAGTTGTATCACTATCTGATTCAGTTGTAGAACCAGTATCAGTAGTTGTACTATCTTCTGTATCTGTAGTTTGAGATTGATCTGGATCTACTTTTTCTAAAGCATCATAAGCACTTTGTAAGTTAGCTAAAGCCGCATTAATTTCA
>JAJQEL010000074.1:2494-72080 GCA_021201655.1 Erysipelotrichaceae bacterium
CTAAAGCATCATAAGCACTTTGTAAGTTAGCTAAAGCCGCATTAATTTCAGCCTGATTAGATTCTGGATTATTTAACACTTCATTAGCTGCATCAATAGCTTCCTGTAATGCACTATAAGATTCTTCTGTATAGGTACTATCATTTTCAGTTGTTTTAACATTTGAAACTAAATCTTCTAACTCTGTTGTATCAACTTCAGTATATGTCTTTGAAGATCCTTTATCAATTGAAGTTGTGCCATCACTAGCCCATACATATGTTAAAGCAGTAGAACTAAATTGACCATAATGAGCTACATAATATTGTCTACCTGTGTTAATCCAAGATTGAACATCACTTGTATTGTAGTTTTCAAGTGAAGTGCTATATGGTTGATCAACATCAGCAAATGTTGCACTAACAACTTCTTGTAGATTTCCACTATTGACATGATAGAATTGTTCATAGAAATAAGCACACAATTCTGCAGGAGTTGTACCTAATTCATTACCATAAATGCATCCTGCATAATATGCAAATCCCATACCATTTTCAATAGAATTCATTGTCATACCATAAACAGTATCAGGAATATCTGTTATGAAGATCATACTATCAGAATCTCCACCAGCCACATCAATGGCATCCTTTAAAGCATCTAAATTAGCAGATGACATACCATTATAAATAATAACATCAGCATCTTTTAACTTACTAGCATTCATAGATGTATCTTCTGTACTATCGTTTAAATTATCAGTAATCAAAGCACAGTATTCTACAATACGATTGCTTGAAGTAGCAGATTGAGCTGCAGAACCAGCGACAGTATAAGTACCATCATCATTGACTGCTGTTAAAATAGCAATTGTCTTTAATTTACTAATTTGAGATAATACATAAGTTGGAATACCTGCGACATAATCAGCAAACGCCTTTGAAATTTCAGTAGCACTGCTACCATCCGTATTATAACGACCTGTCATGCCTGTTTCATCATAAATTTCATCCATGATTTCAGCAACTTCATTTAAAATCTTAACCATATCATAAGTTGTAGTTGTTGTATAACCCACTAGATATGGATCATAATCTTCATCGCCTTCTTGATAATAATCTTCACCAATAGCTCCTGTTCTAATATCAGAAATAAGAGCATCATAACCTGTTAAATCAGTACCACTATTGGAAGCAGAAACACCAATAAGAATATCAGGTCTACCTGCTAAAGAGATAGATGTTCCATATGCATCAACAATCGTTGTATCAGCAGCCACTGGGCTTGCTGCAGCATTATTTTCTGGAATAATTACTGCATCTTCACTGGTTGCTAAACCATTAGCTTCAGCATAGAAATTATAAAAATAATTGTAATAATAAGGATCAGGACTTTGATTCATATTTGTACCAAAAGCCCCTAACATCAATTTTGTTTTGGCTTCTTCTAATGATGTAGGCATTGTCCCATTGATCATACTAAATCCAGAAACTGTATTCAAACCTAAGATTTCAGGTAATACAGATGCTGCTCTGTGTACTGATGCCGTAATGATGTTATCATCAACACTCATAGGTGATGTTGGTGCATCAAAATCATAAGTAGCAGCATTAACACTAGTTACACTACTTAAAGCGAACGTTAAAGCAAAAACGAACGCAAGTAGTTTCTTGTAAAATTTCATTGATTTTTCCTCCCATCCATCAATTTTCTAACAAAAAAGTCCATTCAATAGCATTGACTATGAATCGGACTTACACTCTCGTTACACACTCTGGTTAATGTTTTTATTAGAAATTGTTAAATTTTACACAAAAAATAATATCACAATTGAAAGCACTGGTGTAAGTGCAAATTTTAAAAAAAATTTATAAAATAAAGTATAAACGGATATATTTCCACTTACCAGCAATATCTAATATGAGCTTATGAAAGCCATGATAATATTCTAAAAATAAGTTATATTCATTTTCATTAATTTTCTGATGGCCATAGTAAACTTTATCATAAATTCTCGTGAGTTCAGCAAATGATATATGATTTGAAGTATATTTTCTTAGCTCATTTTCATCTATTTCCAGATATTCATCCAAAGTGATATCATCAGGTTTAGATAAACCCGTTTTTTTTGATACCTAACATAAATAAACTATATAAATTAATAATTGTTTCTTCTTTAGTCAATTTTTCGATATCATTAAGCCATTTCTTTCGTAATAATTGTCTAGAATAGATAAAAGTAACGATTAACGCAATAATTAAAATACACCATAAATACCAATAACTTAAGGCCTTATAAGTAATCGCCTGAGCATATTCTATCACATTTGCTACACTATCTTGAACATTACCAAGCATTTGTTGACCCAAAGGAGAATTGCCGTTACTATTTTCTTCATCTGTATCCTCTTGTTGGTTAGTGTTTAATTCATCATTAATATCTTGATTCGTTTTATTTTCATCAGGTTGAACAATAATAGAGGAAATACCTACTTTTTCTAATATTTCAAAACTCATCAGTCTTTGAATGAGTTTGAGATCTTCAGTAGGTGGATTTAAAGGTTGAATGATACCAATAAATATAATTATCGATAATAAAAGTGATACAATACAAACAACACTATTTTGAATCATATGACCACGCATATGAATAGTACCACGATGTGATTTAAGGATATTTCTTTTATAAATACGATAGAATAACATCATCGCAGTTGACAATAAAAATAATAAATAGGCCCAAATACTACAAGGATATTCTAAAAAACTAGTAGCTGCATGAATAATATTACCTAATAAGAAGAAAATCATCAGACTGATTTTATTTAAACTAACAAGATAAATGACCAATGTTAATATAACAATCACACTATAAAATATTTTAATCATATTATCTTTATCAGTACTAAGTATATTCGTATTCCATGATATCAATATGAGCCCTAATAAGCTGATGATAGCTAAGATCATACCAAAAAATATTGTTTGTTTATTATAAAATAAAATAATATATAAACATGTTAAAGCAATGGACAAGATAATTAATATGGGTAATTGATATGAAATATCATCAAAAAGAAAGCCAGATAATACATTATATATAAAACCTATACATATAAGTATACATAATAAACCATCATATATATGTGTTTTTAAATATAATCTCATGATGATACCTCCTGATAGTGTTGATTCATTTTAGTAGTTATTAGATGCCAAGGGATTTGATAATCTTCTAAATCTCTTAGTGGTGCAACTAAATCTTCTCTTTCACGTGTAGTGAGAGCATCTAAACAAATAAGATATAGTTCAATGGAACGTTTCTGTCTTTTAATAGAAATGATTTCTCGTACAAGTTCAGGTGTTATACGTGAGGTACATAGCATCACATTTGTAGAACGATTAGGCATATGAGCTTCTTGGTCAAGTATTTTGGCTGCATCTGGATAATCAGGATTGATATGGTTTGTAATTAAAGCAAATCTTCTAATATAATCCATATCAGTGTCACGGCTTCGCGGGATACTACGACAAAGTTCTAGTTGTTTATTTGGATAGATAAGCGAATAGGTTACTTCTTTATGTGATAAAGCTTCAATTAAAGAAAAACCCGTTTCAATCAGACAATCATATAAATCCATCATATTTTCATGATTTTTTTCATTTGTTGCAAAATCTAAAACGACTGCATAATCACTTTGACGACTATTTTCAGATAATTTTGTCATATACGTTAAGGAATGAGCAGATAATTTCCAATGAATTTGTTTCATGGCATCACCAGGAGTATATTCTCTTACCCCCACATAATCAATGCCGTTTGTAGTCGTATGACGTGTTTCTTTATCAGAGTCATGCAAAACTTCTTCTTCGACATATAAATCTTCAATAGAATATATACGTGGCTTGACTTGTACTTCAAAATGTTCTTGAATAGGTACTTGCAAACTAAAACAATCAAACATATCATAGATTGTTAAACGAGTAATACCTACTTGATAAACACCAATATGATTCATATCAGCATCAAATTCAAATGGTGTTTCACTCTTTGGAGCTAAGACAAAATCTGATTCCAAAGATGAATCCACTTGCCCAAATAAATCTGAAATATAGAAACATGCTGTAGCATGGTTACAATAAAAGATAGATTGATTCTTTATATTTAATCCTAAATCTACAGATTCTCCTCTTAAAGTAGAAATATCACCCTGAAATTTTGTTTCGACTTTTATATTTCTCCTTAATATTAATAATATAACCATTGAAAAAACAAATAAAAACAATACAAAAAAGAAAGCCCCATAGCCAAAAATATTATTAATATATCGCGCAGGAAATAACGCTATAAGTAAGCCTAATATCCAAATGATCACTAAACCTGTATTTTTTAAAACAAGTTTCATGATTATGCCTCCACTGGTACAACAATTTGACTAATTATTTCATGAATAATATCTTGTGCTTCACGTTTTTCTGTTTTGGCACGATGAGTTAAATGTAAACGATGTGATAAAACATATGGTGCCATATATTTGACATCATCAGGTATAACATAATTTCTACCTTGATATAAAGCATAAGCACGACTCATGGCATATAAAGCAATACTACCTCGTGGTGAACTGCCTAAACTAATATCAGCATGATTTCTTGTAGCTGTGACAATTTGGACAATATATGATGCAACCTCTGGTGAAACATAAACATGTTCAACTTGATCAATAAGTTGATTAATATTTTCACCATTTGTGACACTTTGGATATGCGCTTTGGCTGATTTTCCATTTAGAATAATATTCATTTCATCACTTATAGATGGATATCCTAATGATATTTTAATCATAAATCTATCGATTTGAGCTTCTGGTAGTTGATATGTTCCTAATGATTCAATAGGATTTTGGGTTGCTAAAACCATGAATGGTGGTTTGAGTGTATAAGTATGGGAATCAACAATTACTTGTCTTTCTTCCATGATTTCTAACATACTGGATTGGGTTTTAGCCGTGGCACGATTGATTTCATCGGCTAAGACAATATGACTCATTGCTGCTCCTGGTCGAAATTCAAATTCACCTGTTTTTTGATTATAAATGGAAAAACCTGAAATATCTGATGGCATAACATCAGGGGTAAATTGAATACGTTTAAAATCACATTCGATGGAATGGGCTAAAGCTGATACCATCGTCGTTTTTCCTACACCAGGAATGTCTTCAATGAGGACATGGCCTTGAGCTAACATACATAATACGACGAGACTAATTTGTTCTCTTTTACCATTAATGACAGTAGCAACATTATCAATAATGGTGGATATGTCTTGACTGGCATGGATCGCATCGTTTTCAGATATAACGTTATAATTGATTTGATCTTGTTTCATTGTTTTAATTTTCATTTTCTCTCTCCTCAAATATTGGATTACACATTTTTATAGGTTGTTGATAAGCATCTAGAAATTCGATAATTTGAATATGAGCATGGTATGCTTTGTAGAGGTTTTTTTCGGTAATAATTTTTTCTGATTCACCAAATATATAGGGATCATTTCTAAATAGCATCAATGTTTTTGCATGCATCATAAATGCTTGATTAGGATTATGGGTGGTAAATATAATACATAGACCTTTGGATGATAATTGTTTTAAACAATTAAGTACCATAATCATATTACCATAATCAAGATTAGCTGTTGGTTCATCTAAAATAAGTATTTTAGGTTGTTGAACCAACGCTCTAGCAATCATAAGTAATTGCCTTTCACCCCCAGAAATATCAGTATAAACTTTATCTCTTAGATGACGTATCCCAACATCTTCTAAAGCCTGTTCAACAATTTCATAATCATGTATGGATGGCTGAGCAAAACTAGATATTTGGCCTAGTCTTCCTAGCATGGCGATATCTTTAACTAAGTATGGAAATGATGGCACATGGGCCTGTTCCACATAAGCCATAATTTTGGATATTTTTTTAGGACTCCATTTTTGAATATTTTCACCATTAATACAAATTTGGCCATCAATCACTGGTAATAATTGCAATATTGTTTTAAAAAGCGTTGATTTACCGACACCATTGGCACCTAAAATACAACAAATATCACCATCTCCTAAGTCAAAGGAAATATGTTCTAAAATTGCATGTTTTTCATAACCACAACTAACATTTCGTACTTCTAATTTCATTCAAATCCTCTCCTTTGCCTAGCTAAAACAACCATAAAAATAGGCATAACTATTAAACTCATCATAAAACTAACGGGTAACTCAGAACCATTAATATAAATCATGGATGATATCATACGACATAGAAGCATGAGCGATGCCCCCATCAGCATCGAACATAACGATACCTTTTTAAAATCAGCTCCCACAAAATATCTTGCTAAGTGAGGAATAGCCATGGATAACATCCCTACATCTCCGCAATGAATCATAGCTGTCGTAACCATGATAACCCCACATATTTGTCCCATGATTTTTAAACGGGTATCATGAATACCTTGCATCAAAGCTTCTTCTCTAGTCAAACCTGCACCATTAAAACGATAATGAATGAGCATCGTTGGTATCAGACTCACAGCCATCGCTATTAAAAATATAATCATACTTGTTATATCAGTTCTGATATTAGTACCGAGATTCATTTGTTGATAAGTTAATAAATCTTCATCCTCTAACAAATACATTAAATATGTTGTGATAACTTGAAAAACTTGGGAAACAACGGAACCTGCCATAACCATTTCTAAAACCGAATAGCGGTTGCTGCTTCCACTCGTAAATCTTGTTAGCACAAATACTCCTATAACAATGACCATTGTTATCCCATAACAATAACCATATCTAGTTAATGGCATATATAAGGCAGCAGCTCCATATATTGTAATCATAATCACATTACCTAATTGCACGCCTGCTGTAGCGCCAATAATATTTGGTGAAGCCATTGGATTTTTATAAATAGTTTGAAAAATCGCACCAGCTAATGGCACAGCCATACCTGAAAGTAAAAAGATAATTGTACGATAAAAACGAGTTAAAGAAATATAATAGTTAGGTAATGATTGAATAATTTTGGTTTCATTTAAAGAATAGGATGTATGAAACAAATGGGATATAAATAAACGAAAAGCCGTTGTTAGGTTAGTAAATGTTTCTACTGGTGGAATGAATCCTGGTGATGATGTTTTAAAACATAGACTAAGTAAAAATAATAAGATAACGATCGTTATAAGAAAACCAAACAAGATACGATCTTTTTGTTGATCCTTTTTGAGTGTTTGACGAATTTCCTGTTGATCTAATATCATCGTCATGACCTCCTTGTCCTTAACAATGTATAAAGCATGACAATACTACCAATAACACTGGTAAACAAATTCATAGAACTTGTCATTCCTAAAACACGTGCTACATCATAGATAACCGTCAATAATATCGCACCCATTAAAACGGTTGTCGGAAAAAGTTTCTTTAGATTAGGACCATAAAGTTTTCTGGTGATTTGTGGTACCATAAAACCAATAAAACCAATTTGTCCCACATACGCTATAACAACAGCACTCATAAGTGTCGAAACACCAATGATCAAATTTCTATATAAACCCACATTCATACCCATTGTGGTCGCGGTTTCTTCGCCAAATGCTAAAACGTTCATTTTTTCAGAAACAATCGCTAATATAATAATACACGGTAATAAAATAATAGCCATGGAAATAAGATGTTCTAAACTGTAGCTGCGATCTAATGATCCCATGGATAAGCTACGCATCGCTGATATTCTAACATCATTAGGATTAGCGGTGATAATATAATATTGAATAAGCTGACAAATACTATTGATCACCGATGTTAAAACCATGCCCGATAAAATCATCGCACTAGTCGATAATTTTCCTCTGCCAGCAATGGTCGCAATACCCACCACAAATAAAACGCTTAATAAACAACCAGCTAAAACAATAAGCTGTTGAATATTTCGATCTAAAAATGTGGACGAAGCAAACATCGTACTAATATCATCATAACTATAAGATATAACCGTACTCGTTGAGGAATAAAATAATAAAACATAAATCATATTTCCTAATGTTCCACCAGCCTGTACGCCCATCGTAGATGGACTGGCTAAAACATTTCTAAAAGTTCCTTGCATTAAAACCCCACAAGCCGCTAGCGTTGCCCCAACAAGTCCCACAATCGCATATCTAATTAATTGATAATTGATACCACCAGTTGCCCCCATACCAAATATTAAATGATATAGATTGGTAAAATTAAGATTCACAATTCTTAATATATAGGCAATAGAAAATTGCCACCTAGCACCAGCAGAATATTCAACTAAGAATAATAATGAGAAGATAAGTAAAAGAATATAAATGATGGTCAATATCATCATATCATTAATTTGAATATGACGTTTTTGTTCGTTTTCTTTTAATGATGTCACATCATCATGAGATTCTTTAAGATGTATACGATTCTTATCCATACGCTTCTCCTATAAACTTGGAGTGTTACTAGAGCCATAGAAAGTACTATAAAAATCACTCACCATACTCTTCATCGAACTTTCACTAATAGTGCCATTCACACGACATGCTAGCCAAACAACTTCCAAAATTGTTTCAACTGAACCTTCAGTCCAGCTGCCAACACCATCAGGATTAACATAAATACTATAATCATCTTCTATATAGGATAATAGTGCATTGCCACTACCATCTAAAAAGCCATGGAAATTGACACCATTAACCTTAACCATACCATAAACATCCCAATGGAAATCACTTTGTATTTTTTCTTTAATACTACTGCTAGCAACAATAATACACTTATAGCTGCTACCACCTAAACCATCGGTCATCTTATAAGAAGTATTTCGATATTTATAACTACCAGAAACAGATTGAATATAATAATTATCTTTCAACGGATTAATATAATAACCATCGCTAGCATTATTTGTCACTCCCGCTTTACTCATACATTCTTTAAGCATAGTTCCACCAGTTTTAGCCACTGCCATACCACTACCAGAAGCATAAGTTCCTGAAGATGAATCAATTGACCATGTAGCACTATCGTCCCATTCACCTACATAAAGTGTGGTTCCACTACCACCACTGACTTTTGATAAAGCATTATCAACCCATGAACTATAACTACTTGCTTTACTAGTCGCATCGCCACCTAATACCTTACCAACTAAAGTAACAGCACTTTTGATATTACTAATTGATGATAAGGAAGGTATTACAAAATAGGCTATATCATTTTCCTCTAAAGTAGCAATCTGCGATGAAGTAAAAGTTGATTGCCCTGATATTTCAATACATACATCAACATCAGCTGAAATCAAAGCATTAAAATTAGCGGATGATATGGCACTATCACCATCGCCACTCCACCATTGTTTAATACCTGATGTTGAAAAAACACCACTAGCACTAGAAAAGAAACTTGCTGAAGTACCTGTTAATTTGCTTGTACCTCCTAGCATCGCTACAATAATCGCTGCTTCACCGACAGCTGTCACACTGTCTACATTTTCAACGATATCGACAGTTTTACCACGATCATCGACAACCTGTTTGTATGTTTCCCCGTCAGTAGGTTCAGTTGTTGAACCACCTTCACTACCATCCTCAGCTTCACCATTTTGACCATCATCACTGTCCTCATCGCCTTCATCTTGACCATCGTCATTATCTGATGATTGATCGGCTGATTGATTGGAACCATTATTATTGTTATTGGTTTCATTTGATGATCCATCTGAAGCCGTTCCCATTGCATTAGCGGTATCTACATAAGTCGTATCATATGTTGTGTCACTATCACTATTATCATCACCAGAGTATGCATCGTTTCTTGTTTGATCTTGTTTATTAGACGCATCATCTTCTTCTTTTTCTGGTGATAAATCTTCATCTTCATCATCATTTTCTTCATCATTATCTGTGGATTGATTTTCTTCATCAATTTCGTTATTCTCTTCATAAACTATTTGTTGCAAGACAGGACTCTCCCTACAACCTGATAATAGAAAACATAAAGCTATAAAACATATCATCAATTTTTTCATACTATTACCTCTTTCATTTAAAAAAAGCCCCATTGATAACATCAATCGGACTTATACATAACGCAACACATTGATTTCAAATGCCATTATATCACAGCACCAAATTTCACATAATTATTTTTTATAAAAAATATCATATTATGCATTTTTGTATAGTAGTTTAGATAACAAAAAAAAGAATTGATGCCTTACAACAAGGCATCAATTTCTCTTAATATTTCCTGATTTCATAATTAAATTAGCAATTGATATCCAAAATATTTGATATAATATCATTAACGATTGGAAGTAAGAGAAATGAAAATAGATGATTTAAAGAAATATAACTTCCATGATAGTCTTTTAGAAAAAGTATTAGCAAATGAAAATGAAATTGTTCTCATTATAGATTTCTGTAAATGGCAACAATCTGATTACAATGAAATCACTGACAAAGAAACTTGCATGCTTAAACTAATTTTTCCAAATGCTACTTGCAGTACCCAACCATGGAAAATCAATGATGATGCAATCATATCAGTCGATTTTCAGACAATTCAAAATAAAACTCAAATTACATTTATTGTATATAATGATTTATGTGAAAATATAATTGACATAAAAATATGTGGAGAAGATGTTATATGTGAATTTGAATCATAACTTTTCAGCAACTAAAATATTATATTAAGGAAAACTGATTTTAATATCAGTATTTTACAAATGATTTTTATACCAATCAATGATTTCATGTCGATTTGTTTCAGACCATTGAGTTGTTATAAATATTTCTTTCCCTTTAAAAATCAAAGACTTTTTTCTGTATTTATATACTTTTCCATTTCCCTTATTAGCATCTCTATTGTCAGATATAATTGGATATTCAATACGACTAAATAATTTTGCTGCATATTCTTTTGTTTTTAATAATTCCATTTCACTTTCAGAAATAACATTTTTTTCAATTAAATCATCAAAAAACGAGAATGCTAGTTGACCAACTGGTGTATATTGGTAAGTTTCTTCATTACTTATGTCAAATTTAGGCTTATTAGATTTTTCTTGAACTAAAAATTTTATATCATCTGATTCAAATCTACATATTCTTGCTATAGTACGTATTGTAGCAAGCTTATCCTGACTGCTTAAATTTGTTTCAATATAGGCATTATCACCAATCTTATAACCTCTTCTTAGTTTTTCGCTATTTTCTCCAAACCAATAATAATTTCCATTATAATAAACCGTTGGATCTAAGTAAAATATTCTCTCATGTACAATTTTAAAAGCTGCTGTTATATCATTTGTTTTTATTACACTATCCAAAAATATTACTTGTGAAATTTTCTTATTTGTGACATCAATATCATCATCCCAAGTCATCCATATATCATTATCAGTATTTAATTGACTGGAAATATCAGGAATCCACCATATACTTATGGCCTTATTAAACAAACATCTTGCTCTATTTAAAATTTCATTTTCATTCCACACTTCACATTGCTGAATGTATTCATTAAGATAAAGCTTACTATAATTAAACCCCTTATTTGGCATAGTCTTTTTAGCATTAAATGATGAATTACTATAATCACTATTATAGCCAGTTAACGTTAAATTCCCTATAGTATCTTTATATTTTGAATGTGTCAATTCCCAATTATCACCTAGCATTGACTTCCATTCGTTAGTTAACGTTTGAGGCATAATATGTTCAATTGTTAAAGTTCCATTATTAATTAATTCTTCAACTGCTACAATTTCCTTATTGCCATAATTTTCTAATCTCTCCAACATATATTTCTTTATTGATGATTTGGCATTATACAAATCATAGACCATGAATTTATCCTCGAAATCATGATCATTTGGAAAGCGACTCCTTCCAGATTTTTTCATTATTTCATACTTAAAAGCATCATAATACGTCATGTTTTCATCTTCAATATCTCTGTCTATTTCTGCACCTAATTGCACGAATACTTTATTTAATGCATTAGCTGGTAAATCGCATATTTCTCTACGTGCAATATAATTTTCAATTATCTCAAAAGACAGTATCATTTCTGTTTCTGAAATATATCCATCAACATTAGCTTTAAATAAGTCCATTAATAGTGGAACACATGTTTTAACTTCTAATTTATTAATACGTGATAAAATATCTGAATATGGTTTATGCGATTCTTTAGGGTTTTCAATAATTTTAAAATAATCTGCAAACTCTAGCATCTCTAAAATGATAGTTTCTATAGATTTCTTGGTAGTTTCTTTATAGTATTTAAATTCAAAATATAATTTCTTCTCATTCGACAATTTTCGCGTTTTTACCGCAAGATAGTATCGAATAAATCTATTCATCTCATTACGTGAAACTGTTTTTTCTAATGGCTCCCAATATTTTTTATAAAATCTTTCTTGTTCATTTGCATCCATTCTCATAAGAACAAAATTCCTTATTTTATCGGCAGATTCTAGATCTAAACCCGTAGAATTTAAACTTTCGAAAATTAATTGTGGATCATCACCGCTTTGGGGTTCCAGACTTATACTTACAATTTCTAATTTTGTTACTGCATTATATAAACCCTCAATTTCACACTCACTCATATTAATTATTTCTTTATAGAAATAATTATAATTAGCAGTAATACTTGTGTTTTCAATAGGTATTTTATTTTCAATTAAATTATCATATGCTTCGTCATCTCCTTGGACCAATTTTAATTTTAATTTTTTTTCGTTATTCGAATATTCATCAGTTAAATATGCTCCCGTTATCTTATCAGGATTGATGTTTATTTTTTTATCAGGATGTTCAATTACATAATTGCGTAAAGCTAGCAATAATAATGATACTGTTGTAATTCTCTGTTGTCCATCAATTATGGTATGTTCTTCACAAACACCATTATTGTTAGATACAAAGACTATAGACCCGAAGAAATGAGATGAATAATTAAAATTATAAACATCTTTTAAATCTTTTAATAGCTGCGAACAGTTATCTTTTTTCCAGCTATAAGGCCTTTGATAAACTGGAATTATAAATTTCTTATCAGTACCTGCCATAAACCTTAAAATATTACTTGCATTTGCCTTCATCTGTTTATTACTCTCCTTAATTTAATTTCAATAAAATTCAAAATTTGTATAATTATATCATATAAAATATATATTTTCATCTCAATTTATCACCATTTTCCAATCTAATCTTTAATTGTTTCTTTCTATTTGCTTTTTTATTTTTAGTCAATTTTTTTATCTAAAGAGGAATAGTATTATTTTAAAAAACATTGTATTTTATTTTGAATTATAGTTCAACATTACAAACCTAGTTCAGAAGATTATACTATAACTCAAAAAGTCAGTATTGAGTAATCAATACTGACCATTTTGCCTTACAACAAGGCATCAATTTCTCTTAATATTTCCTGATTTCTTTCATAAAATAGTAAATCTTTATTATATTTAAAATATGATTCACTACCATATATGCTGATATATCTTGCACACACACTAGATGAAGTTAATTCAGTAATTACCAATAGTATTTCCTGTTCTCCAAGAGCTATTTCTAAAAAATGAAAGATGTTTTCTAATTGATTGGAAGTTTTATTAGAAAAGATTTGTAGTTGTTGAATTGAACGATTGATATATTCTTTACCTACTTCAAAGTGTTTTGATGCGTCTATATCTTGGATAAGTGATAATATTTCTTCAAGATATTGTTTTAAAGAGGCATACGCATCTTGGTCATTTTCTGATAATAGTTCACGTTGATTAGCAGATAAACTCATATTGATGTTATTGATTTTTTCTTCAATGGAATCCATAATAGATGATGATTGAATGATTTTCTTGGCTTCGACAATTGTCTGTCTTCTATCTAATACTTGTTTCATGTCTTGCTTTTCTTTATCTAATAACAAACCAATAAGACTAATCCTTTCATCAAACGAAGCCTTTTGAGCACGTTCAATGATATCTTTACTAACTTGTCCTGCCAAAATATCATCAACCTTATAATCACTTTGATATTTCTTCCATAATTCAAAATAAACAGAGAATTGATGAGCAATCTTTTCATCTCTTAAATATTGCTTTATGAGTAATTCGTCGATTTCAATATGATTTAATTCATAGAGTTTCATCATAATAGATAAATCACTCCATCCTCTTGGTGTCACAAAACTACGTCCATCGATCGTATTTTCTACTTTATAGAATTGATCATTTCTGATATCTAAATAACTTAAGATACATGGATGAATATCTTCATTAATAGCCCAATTTTTCCAAACACTATAATCTGGTTCAATATCAATACGTTTTAAACGATCTTCAGTCACCATATCAAATTCTCTGACCGATTGATTATATTGTGGCGGATTCCCTGCCGTAACAACTATCCAACCTTCTGGTATGCGATGCTGGCCAAATACTTTATATTGGAGAAATTGGAGCATGGAAGGAGCTAAAGTTTCAGAAACACAATTGATCTCATCTAAAAATAAGATACCTTCTCTGATGCCAGTTTCTTTCATTTTGTGATAAATTGAAGCAATAATTTCACTCATGGTATATTCACTAGCACGATATGTTTGTCCATCGAATTCTTCTTCTTGAATATAAGGTAAACCTAAAGCTGATTGTCTGGTATGATGCGTAATGGAATAACTCACTAGACCAATATGTAATTCTTGGGCTATTTGTTCAATAATAGCTGTTTTACCAATACCTGGTGCTCCTACTAAAAACAATGGTCTTTGTTTATGTAAGGGTATAAGATAACGTCCATATTCATTTTTCGTGCGATAAGCAATAATTGCATTTTTTATTTGATCTTTTGCTTCATTAATATTCATACTTTCTCCTTATAATATTTCTAAATCTTCTTTTTCTACGACAATCTGTAATGCCCATGGTGGTATTTTCGCATAATAGGCACTTTCATAATTGATAAATACAAACGCTGTTAAATAAGATGGAACACGCTTAGGATATATACCTAAACCATCTGTAAAATAAAGCATACCTTTTAATTGATGAAATACATTGTCTTGAATTAATTCGTCAACATAATCAAAAGCTGGTCGAAAATCAGTACCACCAAATCCCTTTAAAGTAAGCTTTGATAAATAGATATCTAATTCTCTTTGATTGGTAATAACTTCATCGTGTTTGATTTGACTATCACATTGAATCAAATGTAAATTAAATTGTTTATCAAATGCTTCTTGTTGTTTTAAGATATTCCATGTTTTTTGTAAAAATAATTGTACCATATCTCCTTGAACGGAACCTGATGTATCAATAACAATCACAAAATCACGAATCTTCTTATCTTCACGATATTCCAATGGTTCTATTAATGGTGTATCTTTATAAAGCTCCAAACCATAAGTATAATAAATATAATCAAATTCATCCAATGATGTATGCATCACTTCTGATCTGCTCGCAAATTTTTTAAAAACTCACGATAATCCACATGTTCACGATGTAATTCTAATAAAGCTCTCGTCAAATCACCAGATCTTTCACCTTGTTGTTTAGAAAAAGTTTGAAGTTGACTATCCATATCTTCACTTATATGTTTCCATAATGCTTTTAAATTTTCTGGATTGCCTGATGCTCCTTCTGTTTCATCACTACTTTCATAAACTTGACCTTTGGATGCTTTTTTCTTAGCTTTAACAATGCCTTTTTGATAATCATCATTATACCATAATTGATGATTATCAAAATGAAACAATTGTTTCCATTCTCCTAGTAAATCAGGATGAATAGGATAATCCATTAAATAACGATATATTTTTTCGGCTGTATAGATTTTCACTTTTAATTTAGATAATTCCTGCTTACGCAGTGAATCCAAAGGATCATTTTGAATAATATTGAGATCAATAATCATCGCTTCACTCGCCATATCACAAGCTAAATCCCACATCTCCTGATTAATGGAATGATCTACAAACATATGCATAAATAGACAATGCATCAAAGGATGTAAAAAGCATCTTAAAGCATAGTTTTGATCTTGTTGATAAGATTGTAATACTAACATTGACTGATAATAAAGATATTTCCCATCAGTGGCGATATAATTAGATTGGTGACTTTGCAGTTGTAATTGCCATAAGGCTTTATCTAAAAATCTCAGATTTAAAAGTATTTGGGTTTTACCCATATTAAGTATTTTTAGCGCTAGTTTATTGATTTTATCTGTATTGTCTACCATGATAATAAATCATCCTCTTGATTGAATTTTGATTGATATTCTAATAATATAGCTATATTTTCCTGATGAGCATGTTTAATTGATGCTTCTAATAATATAGAAACATCTTCCTTAGTTAAACGTTCTAAATAAGGAAAAGCTTTAAGCTTGCCTTCTTTAATCAGTTCAAAGTATAACACATCATCCATGATATCTATCATTTCATTGAGTTCTCTTATTCGATAAGATGAATTAAGGAGTTCTCCTAACTTATAATTATCATCTTTAGGATAAATATCCATAATATTTTTGCCATGAAAAGATAACTTAAGATGTTCTTGAGGGTTACCAATAATATAAAAGTTTCTTTGAATGAGCTGTTGTAATTTGGGCATTGACATAGAAATATTTAAGTAACGATTTTTCCAATGAATATAATCATCAGGATCATATTTTTGATTGAGTTGTTTTAATTGTGGAAAACATGAATCTAGAAGTAGTGGCTGATATGATCTTAAGGTTTGGCTATCAATGAGTGCACTATGAGCTATGGAAACAAATTGTTCATTATTAAAGTTCATAGGATTATTGTGAGCATCTTTGAGATGATCATCCTGGATGATAAAATATTGATTGTCACATTGCCACAAGAGTGTTGAAGCAATATTCCTTAAGGTGAGACAACCCATGGTTTCTTTATACCAGGGAATAAAACGGGTTGCTTTGCCACTTAAGTAATCTTCGTAGAGCTTTTGTTTATAGATTTCTTGAATAATACTTAATTGTTGGGTATTATTTTTTTCTTCTAAGGACATGGTTATTTGAATAAATAGGGCATTTTCCTGTTTACCACGCATCGAAGCATATTGGGCTAATAATTGATGAGACAGAGCATAAACAGCAGCTTCTTCGTTGTCATTTAATAATATCGCTTTATTCAATGTTTCCAAACATAACAGACCGTCACGATTATAGATATCATATTGTTGCCAATGAATAGATTCTTCAATGATATGATTGAGCTGTAAAACAGAAGCATATCTTAAATAAGGTATAAGCCTACGAGGATAATGCATATCTAAGTTATCTAAGGCTATTTGTAGTGATTCTTTATCTAGTTGACTTGCGACTTCATCAGCTGCTGTGTCTTTTTTAAAATAAGGTGGCTGACTATCAAATACTGACCATTGTGATATATACTTATATAGTATAAATTTTAATGCTTCCACAGGAGCAACTTTATCTTTTTCACGATATAGGACTTCTTTAAAAGTTGTGATATTTTCCTGTTCCATGGTTTGACGTATTTGTGATTGTGAGGCAAAGCGATTGATGTAACGAAGTAGTTTTTTATCACGTTCATCAAATTGTTGATGAGTGAGTCCTTCTTCTACTTCTATATGATCGATAAGTTTCTTTTGCTTATGAGTTAATGGCATAGTACGAATATAAGAAATATATTGTTGTAAAGTAATTGTATCTTTAATGAGATGTCTTTTTCGACACATGAGAAAGATATCAATGATGCTTTTGTTTTCGCATAGTTCATTGAGATATTGAGGTAGCATGTCTAATATATATTGTTGATATTGATCTTGTAATTGTTGAGAGTAGCGATTTTCATATTCAGGATGTAATATGTAACCACATGCCAAAATACGTTTTTCTATTTCAGATTGGTTTTGAAAAGGACGATATGGAGTACATATGTATTGAATGGTATTGATTGGTGGTAAGATGCGCATCAGTGGTGATTGATAAGGAATGGATGATAGCCAAATGATTTGTACATTATTATGGATATGATCAAAAGCATAAGATGCTATTTTTTTAACATGAGAACCAATTGTTATTTTAGATAAATTGAGGCAATGACTAAAGGCACCCTCCCCAATTTCTTCCACTGATTCACCAATCATAACTTCATCAATCGATAAGTCATGACGATAAGTATATGGTTTGACGTTTTCATTTATTTCTAGTTTCATAATATTCTCCTAAACATTATTATATGACAAAGATTCTAAAAAATCACTTCCAAAAGGAAGTGATTTGATTATAAAACTGGAATTTCTTCTTGTTCAATGCCACCAGCACGACATACTGCTTGATAAATAACATCTTTTGCCATGAATATCTTATATTCATTACCACTCATAGGTGTGGCCTTTTCTAAAGCAATTTCACCTGCTTTTGTAGCAACTTCTGTGTTAATTTCTTTACCAATGAGATATTCTTCTACTTTCTCTAAAGTATAAGGAACGGGTGCAACGCCACCAAAAACAAGCTTACAATCCTTAATAACATTGTCTTCGACGACAAATCTTTCAGCTAAAGACACAATCGCAAAATCAATCGCATCTCTTACTCTTCGTTTATCATAATGTGTTCCAGTTGTTTTAGGCACAATGATTTCAGTAACGAGTTCTCCATTATGTAAAACATCCTGAACTGTTAAATGTGTTGTAAATAACTCTTTAGCAGAGATAGTACGCTGCGTTGTTTTAATAGAAGCATTCATCATGACTAGTACTGGTGTTAAATCAGATGCATTAACTGCATAACAAGCACAATGTAAGCAACGTTTAGCTTCTTCAACGGCTGTTTGTTGATCTAAAGATTGACGATCTTCATCTGCTAAAGTACGCTCTTCTACTGGTTTTTCATAAAGTTTATTTTGTTTTGGATTTTCGACACCTTCCACATTGAAGTGTGTATATTTTTCTTTGAATTCTTCAAAGGCTGAAGTTCCACCTAAATCATGATTCATACTTCTAGCAGCATTTCTACCTGCACGAATCGCGCGAATAGCTAGGTTTGGACCTGTTACAGCATCGCCACCAGCATAATAGCCATCTTGTTTTGTTTTGCCAGATTCAATATCAGCATCAATCAAACCACGATTTGTCTTTAATTGTTGTGATAATTTATCACCTAAGAAAGAGACATCAACTTTTTGACCAGTTGCTAAAATAATGAAATCTGAATCCACAAGCATAGTATCTTCTTCATCATAAGTCGGATTAAAACGTCCTTCTTTATCTCTTACTGATAAGCAACGTTTGGCTTCTAAAGCTTTCACATGACCATTTTCATCAGAAACAATACGTCCTAAGCCCCAGCCATTATAAATTTCAACGCCTTCTTCTTCAGCCATTTGAATCTCTGATTCATCAGCAGGCATTTCCTGTCTTTGTTCAAGACAAACCAATTTGACTTTCTTAGCACCTAAACGTTTTGATGTTAAAGCAACATCCATGGCAACATTTCCACCACCACAAACCAATACTTCTTCACCAATGGCTTTTTGTAAATATGTATTGACTTCTTCAAGGAAGTTTAAACCAAATTGTGTTAAATTTTCACCATCTAAACCTAAGATAGGTTGTGACCAAGCACCAGTACCAAAATAAACAACATCATTATTAGCACGAATATCTTCAACACTAATATCTTTACCAACCATTGTATTCATGACAAATTGGATACCCATATTATCTTTTAAAGCATTGCAGAATTCATCAACAATAGATTTAGGTAAACGATAATGCGGAATACCATATTGTAAAACACCACCTGGTTTTTCATGGGCATCATAAACTGTAACATCATGGCCTGCTTGTCTTAAATAGAAAGCAGCTGTTAAACCACCAGGACCAGCACCAATAATAGCAGCTTTTTTACCCGTTAATTTTTCTGGAGCTTTATAGAAGCGATCTTTATTTTCTAGGATATAATCTCCTAAAGTTCTTTCCACAGCAGGAATATTCACAGGATCACCATATGTATTTTGATTACAATCATCTGTACATAAATGTGGACAAATACGACTTGTCATCATTGGCATTGGATTATATTTAAAGAATTCTTGAGCAGCAGCTTCAAAATCACCTTGACGAATATAATCCATATATTTGGCAATATTTGTTCCAGCAGGACAAGCAGCTTGACAAGATGCTGCACTCTTGGTAGACATACCACCAAAAATAGAATGATATCTATTTTCCCCTACAATGGCATAACAAGTATCGCCACCTTTACGACGACAATTCAAACGTCCACCAACATCATTTGGATAACGATAATACCAGCATCGTACATCTTGACATAAGTTACCACCTATAGTAGCTGTAGTACGAATAATTGGAGATGCTACAGAATGAGCTGCTTCAGATACAGCAGTTGCATATTTTTGCACTGTTTCATCTTCAGCAATTGTTTTTAAAGTTGTTCCAGCACCAATATATAAGTTATCATTATCTTCTTTAATATATTGGCTACCTTCAATATTTTTTAAACTAACAACAGCTTTTGGATAAGTTGTTAATAATCTATCTTTATAAGTTCCCAGCAAATCAGTTCCTCCAGCAATTGGATCAATTGTACCGTGACTTTCACGGATAATTTGACTAGCTTGTTCATAACTATCTGCTTTTATATGATCAAATTTTTTCATCGTCATGTCTCCTTATTTAATTTTACCCATTGCTTTAAGAATCTTTTGAGGTGTACATGGATATTCTGTCATTTCCACACCAATAGCATTACTTACAGCCATTAAAATAGAGGCAGGTGCTGGTGATGGAGAAATTTCACCAAAACCTAAAGCATGGAAAGATTCACTATCCCATTCACTTTCTAAGAATACAGTATCAAATTGAGGGAAATTATTAAATGTACGCCATTTATAATCAATCATATTACCATTCATAAAACGACCTAATTTTTTATCAAGAATCATTTCTTCAAATAAACCAGTATCACCACCAGCTGAACCAAATGAACCTTCAGCCTGCATACGTAAATTAATTGGATCAATGATTTGTCCGACATCAGAACCTTCAATAGCTCTAATCAATTTGGCTTCGCCAGTTTCAAGATTGACACATACTTCTGATAAATATAAGGCAAAGTTTGGTTTATCAAAGTTTTGTACATAATTATATTTTCCTTGAATCGTCATTTCTGGACCAGTTACTGCAATCCAAGGGATATGCATTTGTGGATCTTTCTTATGGATAACCATAAAATCTTCGGTATCCAAATCTTCAACATTCGCATTGAATTTAACAGCTGCCATTTCTAACAATTGGCGACGAGCATCTTTTGCTGCATTAACGGCTGTTGTTCCCATTGTAATCGTACCACGAGAACCAATCATACCAGCATCATAACCTGTACCATGCGTATCAGCATCAACCACTTGAACACCATCCAATGGACATTTCAATACTTCAGCTACCATCTTTTGTACAGCTAAACGCTGTCCGCCACCAGTCTCACCTATACAAATCACAACTGTCACATTACCTGTCGCATGAAGTTTCACAATACCTTCTGTTGGATCTTCACCGATATCAGCATTACCATGAACACCAACACCAACACCAATCGCATAACGACCATCTTTACTCACCCAGGTAGGCTTTTCCCAGCCTTTCCATTTATCTTTCCAACCAAATGCTTTTGCTGTTTCATCAAAAGCTTTACGATAATCAACAGAATGAACATCCCACCATATATTATCACGCCAGATATAACGATCTCCAGCTCGTACAAAGTTTTCTCTAAACACTTCTAATGGATCCATATTGGCTTCTCTAATGGCGGTACAAACCATAGGTACTAATACGGATTTACATTCCTGGCCACCAAAACCACGTATAGGAGCTTGAGATGAATGGTTTGTCGCTACTAATTTCGTATCCAATGCCCAGTTTTTACATTTTCCTAAGAAGGCCTGACATTCTCCTAAACCAACAGCTGTCATCGCTTGTGCATAAGTAGAAGACATACCAGAGTCAGTATACCACATACCTTCGACAGCATTAATAATACCATCCTCAGTCATACCAATTTTACCACGAATACGACTACCTTGACGCAGTTCATAGCTTAACATATGTTCATTTCGACTCATCATAAATTTACAAGGACGACCAGTAATCTTACTCATCAACACAGCTTGTAAAATCATATGGGGAATCAATTGCTTAGAGCCATAAGAATCACCAGCCTGCACAGCAATAACACGCACAGCCACACCTGGAATAGATGCTTCAGTATTAAACTTTTGAATATGTGGTGCCCCACCATCATACCAAACTGTCACAGCATGATTACTTGTCCATTCAGCGATACATCCAGGACTTTCAGGTGGTAATGGATGCGCCATATTATCATATTTCATATAGCTTTCTTTCACATATTTACTTTCTTTGAATCCCTTTTCTACATCACCAACAAAGATATCATTAAAAGGTACCTCTGAAAAAGGTGTCACCTTAACAATTTCATTATGCGGATATTCTTCATATAATTGAGGAGCCCCATCTTCTAACGCTTCTTCACAATCCAATACAAAAGGTAAAACTTCATATTCAACCTTAATTAAATCTAACGCCTCATCTGCAGCTTCTAATGTTTCAGCAGCCACCAAAGCTACAGAATCGCCTGTAAAACGCACATGTTGATCGAGTACACGACGATGTTGTGGTAAACCACATTTCCAATCAGGTGCATCCTTATAAGTTGCTACGCCAATAACACCTGGAACATTTTTGGCATCTTCTACGTCAATACTAGTAATCATCGCATTTGGATAAGGTGATCTCAAAACACGAACAATCAACATATCAGGTTTATAAATATCATCAATAAATTGTCTCTTTCCACTTACTAACTCATCAGCTTCAGCTCGATTTGCATGTTTACCAATATAACGATATTCATGTTCACTAACCTTAACTTGTTCTTTCATTTTATCATACATATTATACAGCCTCCTCATTGATAGACTCAATAAACATCATAACTGTTCTTATAACCTGATAATGACTAATACAACGACAATAGTTACCTGACAATGCTTCTGTTAATTCTGCTTCAGTTGGATTTGGATTTTTCATTAATAAAGCCTGAGTAGACATAATAATACCTGGTGTACAGTAACCACATTGAAAAGCTGAATTATCCGCAAAAGCACGTTGCAGCGGACTTAATTCTCCCGTAATTGGATCAGCCAAACCTTCTAGCGTAATCACTGACTTACCATCGCAATCAGCTGTTAAAACCATACATGAAGCAACGGGTTCACCATCTAGAATAACTGTACAACATCCACATGCTCCATGTTCACAGCTTCTTTTGGCAGCTGTTAAATGTAAATGATCACGTAAAGTATCCAATAAAACTTCAGAAGGTGAAATACATCCATCAAAATCGCCAATTAAAAATTTATGTAATTTACCATTCACTGTGATAGATATACTTTCGATTTGCTCACTCATAAATTTTTCCTCCTATTAACCATAATTTTTATTAGTTTAACATCTATTATATAAGTCAAAAAGTAGCATACTTCTCACTAGTTGTGTAGACTACATATTTTTTATAAAAAAATTTATATGATACATATACTTCATATGTAATTTAGACTACTATATTATTTTTCATTATGCTTTAAAATGGTATAAAAGGAGTTTTTATCATGAAGAGTGTAATTATATTAGAGTCTGATCATTTAGCTGCAGTTGCGATGGATATGTTGAATCCTAATGAAATGGAACTCATTGGGATTGGTAATTCATATAGTGATGAATGGAATGTTTTAGATGATGAAGGAAATATAACAGATGACTTTGAAGGTATTGCGATTATGCCTATAGATTTAGCAGTTGCACTGCAAAGTGATGTGATCGTGTTAGCTGCCCCAACCAAAGAAAAATGCGATGGTTTAAGATATATGGCTATTCGTGCAGGTTATATGAATGATATTATTTTTATGAGTGATTTAACGACGCAGTTTTCTATTCAGAGTGCCTCTTTAAGAAGAATGGCTTATCGTTTGAATACTTTAAATATTGAAGGAAATATTGCCGAGTTAGGTTGTTTTAATGGTAATATGTCATGGCAATTGAATGCTTTATTTAAGGATCGTAAATTATATTTATATGATACTTTTGTGGGATTTGATGAAAGAGATATTGAAATCGAAGAAAAGAATCATTATTCTGATGCCAAATTAGGGCAATACGCACCTAAGAATCCTGATGCGATTATGGAGCGTTTACCATATAAAGATAACGTAATCATCAAAAAAGGATGGTTCCCAATGAGTGCCCAAAATGAAGAGGACGAAAAGTTTGCATTTGTTTTTATGGATGCTTGTCTTTATCAACCAACATACAAGGGTTTAGAATTTTTCTTTCCCCGTATGAGTCGTGGTGGTATGATTCTTATTAACCACTATGACAGTCCTATTTATCAAGGTGTTGAAGCAGCAATAAAGGATTTAGAAGCAAAATATGGTGTCTTTTTAATAGTTCCTTTAGGAGATTTTCAAGGTTCTATGATGATTGTTCATCCATAAAAGCTATTTCTTTTTGTTGGAAAAAATGTATAATTAAGAAAGGAGAAACTATGAACTTTTATAAAAATCATTATGGTATGATTATATCATCAGTAATAGCGATTGGTGTATCCATTGTTATGGCAACAGCTGCTTTTATTGTACAAGGTAATCCTATTGAATTACCTGATTTGATAAAGAACTGGGGAACAGCTTTTTTAACTATTTCTTTAACTGGTATGATTTGTCCATTAACTGATTGGAGTTTTGCCTTATGTCGTAAACTCAAGCTTAAAGTTGAATCTTTACCTCATGTATTAGTAGAAAACACTGTAGCGACATTAGTATTTAATACAACAGCTACACTTGTTTTATCAGCTGTTAATATTTATGGTAATGAAGCGATTGAAGCTGCTGTTGCAGCAGGGCAAATTCCTAGTGTGACTTCTGTTTTTATCGAAAGTGTTATCCATGATTGGCCAATCATGTTTGTGATTTCATTTATTGCAGCCTTCTTTGTAACACAGCTTGCAGTACGCATCGCTAAACAAGCAGTTGGTGAATTGATAACACCAGAATCACCTCAATATCAAGAACATGAAGAATAAAAAACATTCCCTAAGATTATCTTAGGGAATTTGTTTAAGGAGAACCAATATGGAAGAGACTTTAATTATTGAAAATACCGATATCATCCAGCGCCATGCTTATTTTCATACTAATATTAAACATCTAATCATTAAAAATGTTAAAATTATTGATGTCGAAGCATTTCATGGCTGTAACAAGCTAGAAACTATAGAATTTCATGAAGGGCTTCAAGAAATTAGGAGTCGTGCTTTTTGGTATTGTTCATCCTTAAAAGAAGTTGTTTTTCCTAAAAGCATCCAGCTGATTGGTTCTCGTGCTTTTGAATGTTGTAGCCATTTAGAAAAGATCAAGCTTTTATATCCAGGTACATTTATTGATGAATATGCCTTTAATGAAACACCTTATTGGAATACATTATTGCATCAAGCCAGTCTTTGTACCTCTCAAAATAAAAGCGATTGTTATCCTGAACTTGTTTTACCTGAAGGAGCGATGCATGTTGATATTTGGGCTTATAATAAAAGTGCCATTGAATATCTTTATTTACCAAATAGTTTACGTACGATAGGTAATTGTGCTTTTAAAGATTGTACTTATTTAAAAGAAATTTCCATGTCACCTAATAGCTATTGCAATACCAAAATGAAATTACATTATACGGATGGTATTTTTTCTGGATGCCAAAGTTTAGAAAAAGTAATTTTTCGTGGTCCACTTAAACCTCATGGAAAGTTTTTAGAAGGATTTGATGAAGAAAAGACATTTATGGGTTGTTATCAACTCAAACAAATGATTGGCTGGGACATTCCTTTAGAACTATATCCTGGATCATGGAGAGGTTATGCGATTAATGGTTATTTAGAAGATATTGATAGAAATAGTCATTATAGCAAAAATGTTCAAGCATCCTATGATGATTATCTAAAAAATCATTATGAAATGTATATTCAAAAAGCTTCACGTAATCAATCCTATGCTATTCATCAATACTTAACAAGTCATCAACTGATCAATGAACGACATATTCAAGCTTTATTAGAAGTTGCTACAAAGCATCAAAACGCAGATATCATTGCCCTGCTATTAGAATATCAAAATACCTATCATAAACATAATTCATTTAATGAACTCATAGATGCCTTTTTACAGGAGGACTAGTATGAACGGTGAGGAACTCGCTTTAGAAATTATCAATCTTTCTAGAAATACCCTTATGATTCATTATCGTTTTTTAGATAAAGCCATTTATCAATTGGAACTATCTATGGATCCTACCACAACTTTGGCAACTGATGGTTTTTATTATTATTATAATCCTGCTCATGTTTTAAAAGTCTATAGTATGTCTCAATCAAGACTGATTCATGATTATTATCATACTTTACTTCATTGCATCTTTCATCATCCCTTTGTGGAGAATATTGATACATTGGTTTGGGATTTAGCCTGTGATATTGCGATTGAAGCATGCATCCAATCAATGAATGATGATTTAGTAAAAATAAAATTAGATGTCCATGCCCAAATGATCCTCAACGATTTACAAAAAGAACTCAAACAACTAAGTGCTGAAAAAATATATCGTTATTTTAAAAATCAACATTTAGATGATGAAACCTTACTCACTTATCGTGATTATTTTAAAGTCGATGAACATGAATGCTGGTATGAACATACCAAGCAAAATGATAATCAACAACAAAGTGATGATTTAGATAAAGAAAGTCAAAACAATCAAAATAGTCAATCATCATCAAATAATGATAATCAAGGTGATACGCCACAAAATCAGGAAGGTGAATCCATCAAAAAGCAGTGGCAACAAATATCCCAAAGTATGCAAACAGATTTAGAAACCTTATCTAAAGATTACGCAACTAAGTCAGGGACATTATCATTACAATTAAGTATCACCAACCATACTAAAACAAGTTATCATGATTTTTTAAGTCAATTTATGGTATTCAATGAAGAAATAACGATTAATGATGAAGAATTTGATTATATATATTATACATATGGATTAAAACTCTATGAGAATATACCGCTTATAGAACCATTAGAATATAAAGAAGATAAAAAGATTCAAGATTTAGTTATTGCGATTGACACATCAGCATCGGTCAAAGAAAAAGTCATTCAAAAGCTTATTAATGAAACTTATGATATTCTTCTTTCTAAAGAAAGCTTTTTTCATCATTTTAATTTATATTTGATACAATGTGATAGTCAAATCCAGGATGTTACGGTTATTCATCAATATGAAGAATTAGAAAATTATCAACTTACTATGAAAGGTTTTGGTGGGACGGATTTTAGACCAGTTTTTGAGTATATTGAAAATTTACAAGCCAATCATGAGCTGACTCAATTAAAAGGATTGATTTACTTAACCGATGGTGAAGGTATATATCCGCAAAAACAACCACCATATAAAGTAGCTTTTCTCATGTTTGATCAAAATATAGAAGTACCTGTGTGGGCAATAAAAATGATATTAGAGGAGGACGATTATGAATATCCAAGAAGCGAAAGATCAAATTAAACAAGCCATGATAGCTTATTTTTCTAAGGATGAATACGGACAATATATGATTCCTTTGCATAAACAAAGACCAATATTTCTCATTGGTGCTCCTGGTATTGGTAAAACAGCCATTATGGAACAAATTGCCCAGGAATTAAATGTTGGTTTAGTAAGCTATTCTATGACTCATCATACCAGACAATCAGCTTTAGGTTTACCTTATATTGTTGAAAAGAATTATCAGGATGTTTCTTATCAGGTATCAGAGTATACGATGTCAGAGATTATTTCATCTATTTATGATTATATGAAAAATACCAATCATCAAGAAGGCATCTTATTTTTAGATGAAATTAATTGTGTATCAGAAACCTTAGCTCCTTCCATGTTACAGTTTTTACAATATAAGATTTTTGGTAGACACCAAGTTCCTGAAGGATGGATTGTGGTAACTGCAGGAAATCCTCCAGAATATAATAAGTCAGTTAAGGAATTTGATATTGTGACGATGGATAGATTGAAATGCATCCATGTAGAACCTGATTATCAAGTATGGAAACAATACGCCCTGTCGCACAATATGCATCCTGCTGTTTTATCTTATTTAGATAGTAAAAAGGATTATTTTTATAGAGTTGAAACAAGTGTTGAAGGAAAGATTTTTGTCACGGCTAGAGGCTGGGAAGATTTATCGACGATGATGAAACTTTATGAACAGAATGATTTACCTATTAATATTGATTTGATCATTCAATATTTACAACATCCTAAAATTGCCAGAGATTTTGCCTCTTATTATGATTTATTTATGAAATATCAATCACAATATGATATTGTAGATATTTTACAAGGAAATGTTGATGATAAAATCAAACAACAAGCCACGCATGCACGTTTTGATGAACGTTTAGCATTACTTAGCTTATTGATTGATCATGTAACATCACAAATGAAAGATATTCAAATCAAACAAAATGCCTTATTGAAGATTATGGAACAACTCAAAAAAGATCACTCATCTGAATCTTTACAGCAATATCTTAATCAAAACAACGATTTAATGGCTACACATAAAAAATATCACAACTTAGCATCGCAGGAAATAAGTGAAATATCTATGATTAATACATTTTTTAGTGAACATCTTCATGATGATTGTCCAACGACAAAACAGGCATTTGGATTACAAGTCAATACTATCAAAACACAAATCGCTGATATGCAAAACCAATTAGAAAATTTATTTAATTTTGTCGAAGAAGTATTTCAAGATGGTCAAGAATTACTTATATTAGTTACTGAATTAACACTCAATCCTTATTCAGCATCTTTTATATCACAAAATGGTTGTCCTCAATATTTCAAACATAATAAGGAATTACTATTCTATGAAAGAAACAAAGAAATTATTACAAAATTAGAAGAATTAAACGATAACTAAAAACCATTTATCAAAACTGATAAATGGCTTTTTATTATGCCCACTCAAAATTTTCTTTACCTGCACCTAGTTCAAAATGATATTTTCCAATACCTAAATCAATACCACTAAAACCTTTATTACTACAAGTAATTGATACTTTATTTTCATGACCCTTGACAGTAAAGGCTTGTTTGTTCATAGCTGTTGGTGCTTGAAGCAATGCCTTTATGCCTTCATTAAACCATGCAGGAGCAGCTCCTTCATAACTACTAATTTCATCTGCTGTTTTAGATTTGTGTGGTTTTCCTGATTCGGCACCATATCCTACAACAATAACACCACTATTACGTAAAGAATCATCATCCAAGTGTTTCTTAACGCCTTTCTTACTAACCATGCCACCAATCCACCAAGTATTAAGTCCTAAAGTTTGTGCGTATAAAACAATATCAGCACCACAATAACCTAATTTTTCATCAAGATCAGGTGTATCAGCTCCAGCTAAAATAAAATAATTATTAATATTCTTACCACCAGAAATCTTCGCTAAAGATGAAACACCATCTGAATTGTTAGTAATTAATTTTATATTTAATCCATATTTTTCATTATTCTCATCTACACGTTCATTAAGTAATTCAACAACATCAGCTGAAAGTGGTTTGTCCATATATTTATGTACTGTATGTCTTTCATAAATAGCTTCATTCATATTCATAGTTATAAACCTCCTCTTTTTCTATAAATATTTATGATTTTCCAAAAAGTAACTTGATAATCATATCACCGAATGGTATTATTATCATACCATGTATGAAAAGTGTATACAAGTACGCAGAAAAATCATACATAGTATGAATGACCATACTAGGAGGACTATTAATGAAAGCCGAAGAAATTGCAGAAATGATTCAAAATACTGATTTAGATGAAGATTGTCCTGTAGAAAAAACAATTGATTTATTAGCAGGAAAATGGACAACTAAAATTATTTATCAATTACTCATGAATAATGTGCTTAGATTTGGAGAATTCAAAAAGAATATACCCGAAATCACCAATGCTATGCTTTCTTCTACATTAAAAGAACTTGAAGGAAAAGGTATTATCACTAGAAAACAATATAATGAAGTGCCGTTACGTGTAGAATATAGTTTAACAGAAGCAGGGCAAGCTATGCTGCCTATCTTTTTAGAAATGGGTAAGTGGGGTATTGATTATTTAAAATAATGATATATAGCCAAAAAGATCATCAGATTGGGTGATCTTTTTTTGCATATTTCCTAATGAAAAACATTTAATTTTCAATCATGTAATTGTCTCATTAAACAAATTTCACAGCTGTTCCATAAGCAATCACTTCTGCCGCACCTTGCATAATGGCCGATGATGCATATCTTATATTTACAATAGCATCTGCTCCAAGTTGTTCTGCTTCCCCAACCATTCTCTTTGTCGCAAGTGCGCGTGCTTCATTCATCATATCATTGTAGGCCTTCAATTCCCCACCAACCAATGTCTTAAAACCCTGAGTTATATCTTTTCCCACATTTTTTGACTGAATTGTGCTCCCTTTCACAAGACCAAGCATTTCCAATTCTTTTCCTGAAATGTAATCAGTATTTACTAAGATCATCTTCTTCTCCACTCCTTATTTCTCTGATTCTTTGGATGCATACATAAATCATTGTAACAGCTAGAGCAAGTGGAATAATACCAAGAAGAAATGCCCCTACCGTGTCAAATAGGCTGATCAGCAGACAAAAATAGGCGATATAATATATGACCACCAAAATTGTTATAGCAATTGGTGCAATCATTTTCCTTCTCTTCATATTCCAATCAATCTCCCCAATATTATTGAATCTTATTAAGAATAGAAACAACTAATGCTTTTTCATCATCAGTTAAAGCATCAAATACAGCAGCTTCATTTGTTTTTTTAGCTTCCTCATCCTGTTGTAATTTGGTTTTACCTTCTTCAGTAATAGAAAGAATAGCATCTTTACCTTTACCATTCATAGCTACATAATTCTTTTCTACTAAATCTTTTAAGATTCTATCATTCATACTATGAGGTATTCCTAAGATCATTTCAAGTTGTGGTTTTTCAATACTTTCTACTTTAGATAATAAGACTAATATTCTTTCATGCATTGGTTTACCTTTTGGTGGAGGGCCCATCGGTGGTTTATCACCATGACATTCTGGTTTTTGTGGCTTATTCGCTAATTTAATTTTATGTGATATACGATTAATATTTTCTACTAATTCTTCTGTTATAGTTTTCATTTTTTCTCCTTTTCTAAATCAACTAAATATTTTCTCACTGTTGAAATAAAATGTAATGATCCTGTGATGACAATATGTGTCTTTTTAATATAAGCAGTACGTAGTGCCTCTTTAAAACTACCTACCTTAATCAAATGATCACGATCTTCTACATCTGCAACATCAATAACACGTTCATCATCAAACGGTGTCAAATAGACTTCATAGCCCTCTTCTAATAAAATATCCAACATCGGATTAATATCCTTGTCTTTTAAACATGAAAAGATAATACTAACATTTTCTTCTTCTTTAACTTCCAATGTTTGAATAAGGGCAATAATGCCTGGTACATTATGAGCACCATCAATATCAACAGTTGTATCTTTATAAGGTAATGTTTCATATCTACCCTTCCAAGAAGCATTTTCAATGGCAGGAACTGTTACTTCTGGATTTAAACGGAATAATTTAGAAGCAATGGTTAAAGCAAGTCTAGCGTTATCTACTTGATATATACCTTGATTCTTTAACTCAAATTCCATATCACGATATCTAAAATGGAATGGATAATGGGATACCTGATATTCAGGAACAACAACCATCATAGCACCCATAGCATCACATTGTTCCTGAAGTCTAGCTAAAATAGTTCCTTGCTTTTCGGAAGTAATAAAAATTTGATTAGGTTTAATAATACCCATTTTTTCATTAATAATGTCATAAATACTATCACCTAATTGTTTTTGATGATCCATCCCAATATTTGTAATAGCACTAATAATAGGATCAATAACATTGGTTTTATCATTTAAACCGCCAATACCTGTTTCAATAATACGATAATCCAAATCTTCATCTTGGAAATAGGCTAACATAATTAAAACATCGATTTCAAACATGGACAAGCCATCTTCTTCAATAACATCATAGTATTTATTAATATAGAATAATAAATCCTCATCACTAATAGGGGTATCATCTATTCTAATTCGATCATTATGACATATGAGATATGGTGATGTAAATGTTCCTACATGATATTCATGAGCATTGAGAATACTACGTAAATAATTGACTGTTGAGCCTTTCCCATTAGTACCAGCAATATGAATCATATTCTTTTGTTTCATACGGATATGACATTTATTAAGTGTTTTTCTAAAAGCATCAATCGTTCGTTTACTGCGTTTAGATTCTATATAAGCAATGGCTTCTTCAACATTATCAAACATGTTACAACCTCCAATCTATTGGTTCTATATGATTTTCAATTAAAAATTTATTCGTACGAGAAAATGGTTTGGATCCAAAGAAACCTCGATGCGCAGATAAGGGTGATGGATGAGGACTTGTTATAACAAGATGTTTACTTTGATCAATCATAATAGCTTTATCAATAGCTTGTCTACCCCATAAAATAAAGACTAGTGGCTTATCTCTTTGATTCATGACTTCAATAATATGATTTGTGAAAGTTTCCCAACCTCTACCTTTATGCGAATTGGCACGATGGGCTTCTACTGTTAAAACAGTGTTTAGTAACAACACTCCTTGATTCGCCCAGGCTGATAAATCCCCATGTTTAGGAATATCAATACCCACATCATCATGTGCTTCTTTATAGATATTCACCAAACTAGGAGGTATTTTAACCCCTCTAGCGACGCTAAAAGCTAGGCCATTTGCCTGATGCTCTTCATGATAAGGATCTTGTCCAATAATGACTACTTTAATATCATCATAATCTTTAAAATTAAAACAATGAAATACTCTATTGCGTGGTGGATAAATGGTTTTTGTTTGGTATTCATGATTCACAAATGTTTCTAACTGTTTATAATAAGGCTGTTTTCTTTCTTCATTAATAATTGTTTTAAAATCCATTATTGTATAAACCTTTCTATCACTTCAGCGACGGCACAATCACCATAATCCACGGTTGTGACATAATCACATAAGTCTTTGATATCCTGCGTAGAGCTTAAAACACAAACACCTAATCCTGCTTCTTCCATCATAGAAACATCATTATAATTATCACCAATCGCTACCGTATCTTGAATATCCACATGTAAATAATCAGATAACCAATGAATAGCTTCACCTTTATTGACACCTTTTTTATTCATTTCTAAATAACGATTACTAGAGAAAGTAAAGGATACATTTTCATCAAATTCATTAATTAAATCTACAGATATATCTTTTAAATAATCCATATCTCTTTTTTCAAATAATATTTTCGCAATCTTATCATCTTTGAGAAAATCCATATTATATTCATCAATGACTTTAAAATTAGCTTTTTGATCTATTTTACGTTGTACTTCATTAGGATCAGCATGGAATATATAACAGCAATCTAAGGTAAAGATAAGAGTACAAACATCTAAGTCTTTTCCTTTATCAAATAATTGTTTAGCTAAATCAAAAGATAAACCTTTAAATCTTAATATTCTTGCATCTTTGTTTTCAACAATAAGACCTCCATTAAAACAAATAGAATATTCATTCTCTTTCTCATATGTACCAACTTCCTGTAATATTTCACCAATCATATTAAAAGCTCGACCCGTAGCTACCACAAACTTCACATCTTTATTTTTTAAAGTTGCGATAGCTTTTTGATTACCTAAAGGTACATGATGATTTACCAATAAAGTTTCATCCAAATCTGAAAAAATTAATTTATACATTTTCATCCTCCGCATATAAAAATTCCATAAAAATAGGCACACGTGCACGCCATTCGCTTTCATTATGTACTGTATCTTCAAAGAAACGATATTCTAATATCATATCTTTTTCTAATAATCTTTGATATATATAATCATTTGTTTCTATGTACATTTGATCAATTTCTTCATTACCACAGCCTTCAAACTCACCTAAATCCATATAGAAATATTGGCCATGATAATCATATTGATCAATCAAATCATCAAACTCATACATATAAAACCAAAATGCCGTTGATAAACAAGCACATCTATTAAAAACTTCCGGATAAGCTAGTCCTGCATAAGCCGCTATCACACCGCCCATGGAACTACCAACAATTCCACAATCATCCACTATCGTACGATAATGACTATCGATATATGGTTTCAACTCATTAACCATCCAATCAACATAATCCTGACCTTCTCCGCCATTAGGAATCTCCGTTTGTCCCGTTTCTAATAACGTCAATTCATCACTAATGACCCAAGGTCCATACTCATCATTACGTTTATATCCTTCTTCATTACATGGTATAGCAACCATAATAATATCTAAACCTGTCTCTTCTACATAATCTGCAAAGCCCCAACTAATACCACTATATGATTCTTCATCAAAGAAAGCATTTTGACCATCCTGAATATATAAAACAGGATATCTTTGTTCACTCATTTCATAATCATCTGGTAAATAGATAGTAATGGTACGATCTCTATCAAGCTTAGACATATGCATATTCAATGATTCAAACATAAAAAACCTCCTCATATATAAAGAAAAATAAGCTAAGCTTATTCTTCCTGTTCTGGTAAAATGACGACTTCCTCTCCTTCAGATGGAAAAATATAATTATCCCTCGCATATCTGGCAGCATAGTCATCATCATTTAATAAATCAACTTCTTCTTCTAATGCATCTTTTTCTTCTTGAAGTGCATCTCTTTGCTCGGTTAAAATGGCTAATTCTTCACGACGCTCTAAAACACGTACTGCTGTAACGACTAAAGTATATATCATACCTACTGATACAATAATACAAGCAATACCTATTAATTTTTTATATCTTGCTTCTTTTCTTTTTTTCGCCATATTTTTTCCACCTTCTTTAATCTCCTAAGTATTATAGCATTAATAGAATGAAAAAAGAAGAAAAAAGGTTTGAGAATTCTCTTAATCATCATTAAGATGATTTCTAAGTAATACAACATATACTTAGCATAAGATTTTTGATACATCACATAACCCATAAAAACCATCATCAAGAAATATAATCTTAAAATACCATCATTCAGATAAACTAAGCCATAGTAATATATAAAGCCAATGACAAATCCTAAAATGATTTGGATCATATATCTTAATATGAGCGGTATTTTGATACATATACGATTAACAATATGATAAAACATACAAGCTACAAAACCATATACATAAGAATAAAACAAACAACGAAATTGAACAGTTAAATCACTCATCGTAAAAATTTACTTAATGGTTTCTCTGCTTTCTTTTTCTTATCTGTTACATAAGCCATACTATCAATATTACCTTTAATGCTGACTTCATTTTGTTCCTGATTCAAATTGACTAACGTTAAATCTGTTCCTGTAACATTGAGAAATCCCAATGAAGTTTCAATAAGAAATTCAAAAGAATCAAAGCTTTCAATCTTTTTCACCCCTGTTAATTCTAAAGTCTTGCGATCTTTCAAACATAAATGATGATAAGGTGTTTCAAAATGTAAATTATTATCCATAATTACCTCCCAAATCACTATATGAAAAAAATATAAGAATATGACTAATTCACATTCTTATATTTTACTACAATCAGTAGTTCATTAAGTTCTTTGTTTAAATTATCAATTTCGTTATTTAAATCATTTATTTGATTATTCATATATAATGATGGCAGATTATCAGCACGTTCTAAAAAATTTCTCACTCTATTTAAAAATAGATCATTTTCATTAAACATGTTATGTTCTCTCATATAGGGAAAAACATGCTCATATATTTGATCAGTTAAGGTATCTCTAATAGCTTCTATATTATTGATATCATTCATAGTCTTTCTTCTTTTCTTCTATAATTTCATATAGCATACTACTATCATCTTTTAATACATGTTCTTTTAATTCTTTTACTTTAACGATTAATATACTTCTACCGAATTCTATTTCAATAATATCACCAATTTTTAATTGTGTGGATGGTTTTGCTACTTTCCCATTGACTTTCACACGAGAAGATTCAGCTATTTGTTTGGATAATGTTCTTCTTTTAATAATTCTTGATACTTTTAAAAATTTATCTAATCTCATAAGTTCTCCTTTAAATATTCATTGGATATAATAATATCGACATCTTGTAATCTTTGATATTCTTTAATATTTGGTACTGTCCAGGTAGCAATTTTCATGTTATTTTGTTTTAATTTTTTGATATTTTCTTTATTTAAATAATCATAACGAGGATGGATTGCTGTTAAATGATGTTGATATAATTGTTGGATTCTTTCCTCATAATGATCTTCCATTAGATATCCTAAGTATAAGGTACTATCTAATTCTTTTAATTTTAATAGTGATGGTAAATAAAATGATGAATATATAATTTTATCATGAAGATGATAATTTTCGACCATTTCATAGACTTTTTGTTCGATGTTTTCATAATGAATATGATCGGTTTTAATTTCTATATTAACTATCATATCTTTATCATGGATATATTCTAATAGTTCTTTAAGTGTTGGTATTGTATATATACCATTAAATTTGTATGGAAAGTTATATTGTTTTAACTGATTTAATGTCATATCTTTAATATACCCTTTGCCATTACTTGTACGACTAATATCTTCATCATGTATAAGTACGAGTTCACCATCTAATGTCATATGTACATCCGTCTCCAAACCATCAAAACCCTTTTTATAAGCTTGTTTAAAAGCCTCCATGGTGTTTTCAGGATAATGAGCACTATAACCTCGATGCGCTAATTTAATCATTTACTTGCCTCCTCGTTTTTGATAAAATCATTATACTTAAAAAAGGAGATTGTGCAATGATTAAAGCTATATTTTTTGATATTGATGGAACCTTGTTATCACATATAAGTAAATCTGTTCCTGCTTCTACGAAAGAAGCATTACATTTGTTAAAACAAAAGGGTATTTATACATTTATTGCTAGTGGTAGACATATTTCAGAGATGAAAAATTTACCAATGGATGATTTAGATTTTACTGGTTATATTACTTTAAACGGTCAGTATTGTTTTAATGATGATGGCATTATATATGATTTACCTATTGAGCAAGATGATATTCATAGCATCATTAAATATATTGATAAAAATCCTTTTCCTTGTATATTTGTTGAAGATGAACTGATGTATATTAATTATCATAACGATGCAGTTCAAATTATTCAAGACGCTATCTCTACATCACTGCCAGATATCAATGACTTGCATCGTGGTTACAATCATAAAATATATCAAGTGATTCCTTATGATATTGATAAAAATAAAGAAAAAGAAATACTTAAACTGATGCCTCATTCTAAATCTACACGCTGGCATGATTTAGCCATTGATATTATTCCTAAAAATGGTGGTAAACAAAATGGTATTCAACAAGTATTAAATTATTATAATATAAAGCGAAATGAAACAATGGCTTTTGGTGATGGTGATAACGATATAGATATGTTAAAATTTGTAGAAATAGCTGTAGTTATGGGTAATGCTTCTGATAAGGTTAAAGAATTTAGTGATTATGTCACTGATGATGTTGATAGTGAAGGCATCTATAATGCTTTAAAGAAATATAAAGTCATATAAAAAAGATTAGGAAAATCCTAATCTTTTATGATGCCGTTAAAACTTCGGTAATAACTGGAACAACTTGTTTCTTACGAGAAATAACACCTGGTAAGCTTGCTTGGCTATCATTTAATGTTACATTAAATGCTTCCTCAACATATTCTGGATGAGGTCCAGCAACAAAGACTTCACTTGTAGCATTAATAACATCTGTTAATAATAACATAGCAAATTCCATACCATTTTTCGTTGTCACTGATTCCATATAATCAAGCATATCTTGTTTATATGGAGCAAAACCTTCAATATCCATAGTATTGACTTGAGCTACACCAACAGAAGCTTCACCAAAGTTAAACTTCTTATAATCAGAATTAAAGATTTCTTCAACAGTTTTACCAACTAATGAAGTACCAGCCTTAAACATGCTCATACCAAATTCCTGAATATCAACACCAGCAATCTTCGCTAATTCTTTAGCAATCTTGGTATCTTGAGGTGTACATGTTGGTGATTTGAAAATAAGGGTATCACTTAAAATAGCACCTAACATCAATCCTGCCATATCTGGTTCAATCTCTAAATTGTTTTCTTTATAGCATTTTGCGACAATGGTCGCAGTACAACCAACTGGTTCAGCTCTAAATAATACAGGACCTATTGTTTGAATATCAGCAACTCTATGATGATCAACGACTTCTAATATTTCAGCCTCTTCAATACCATCAATTGATTGACTTCTTTCATTATGATCGACTTGTATAATCTTTTTCTTTTCGCCATTCAATACCTGGAAACGTGAAACAGAACCCACAACACGACCCATAAAATCAATAACAGGATAACTACGATAACGTGTTTGACTCATGACTTCTTTAACATATTCTAATGTATCATCTGTTGAAAATGTTTTTAAGCCACCTTTTTGCATAACATATTCTACAGGAACAGCTTGAATAATTTGTTGTGATGTCATAAATGTATTAAATGGTGTTGAAATAACAGATACATGAGCTTTGGCATATTTTTCTAATGCTTCGTCATTAATTGTAAGTGAGCCCGTTAAAATAATTAATGCAACTTTACAGCTAACAAAACGATCAATGGCTTCATGACGATCACCACCAACAATAACAATATCATTTTCGTGAATACGTTTGCTTGCTTCTTCAGCAGTCATAGCAGCAACATGGATTTCACCTTTGACTGTTTTTAAAGCTTTATCTAAGTATAAAATACTTGCTTCTAACGTATCAATAACATTTTCAATAGGTGTATTGGCTTGTTTTAAAATATTACTATCCCAATCATCCATATAACCTTCAATAATGTTTGATGTTGATAATAGTCCTAATAATTGACTATGGTCATCTAATACAGGGGCACTCTTTAAATTTTGTTGTTTCATTAAAGACCATGCTGTCTTTAATGTTAATTCTTTTGAGAAGACTGTCGCTTTATCATATTCCAGATCTTCTACTGTTTGTTTTGCTGATTTCATCATAACTGGAACTTCAGTATGGAATCTTTTTAAAATATATTCTGTTTCTTTATTGATCTCGCCAAGTCTTACTGGTACAGCATTATAACGACCAATTCTAAAAAGAAAATTTGCATATGCAATTGCACTACAAATAGAATCACTGTCAGGATTCTTATGTCCAGTTACAAAAACAACTTCTTTCATCTTTTTCTCCTTTCTACATTTTCTTTAAATAACGATAGATTGTTGGTTCACTTACTGCTAATTTTTCTGCCACTAAAACAATAGCTCCCTTAACTTTAAAAGTTCCTTTTTCTTGTAAATATTTAACAACTTTAATTTTTTCTTCAACATTAAGTCTTTCAACAAGGAAATAGCTAGGGAATCCCATTTGTTCTAAGCATTCTTTAATATACATATCAATCATTTCATCCAATGGTGATGATAAGATTTCAATTGGATTGTCCATCTTATATTCAACATCTTTATTTTCTTTAATGCCAAGAATCCTTTTAATAGTTGTTTCTAAGTATTCATAATCAGAAATATTAACATTAATACAAAGCATCCCAATCGGTGTTTCTCTACCTTCTTCTTTAATAAAGTAAGTTGCAGAACGCATTAATTTCCCATCTGGTCCAGTTGTTTTATAGTTTACTACAAAATCTTTATCTTTATATTGTTTACTTTCAAGATAATGAA
This sequence comes from Erysipelotrichaceae bacterium, assembly GCA_021201655.1. Classification (GTDB taxonomy): domain Bacteria; phylum Bacillota_I; class Bacilli_A; order Erysipelotrichales; family Coprobacillaceae; genus JAJQDJ01. The sequence goes on from JAJQEL010000074.1 coordinate 42,686, forward strand.
GTGATAAATTAGATAGTTTTGCTCCAATATCTCTACCTGATAAATGATTATTAGCAATTGCCACTACTTCTTGCTCTTTTGTCGTTAGATCATGTAATGCTATTTCTACATTTTCACCTAACGCTTCTCCTAAAAATGTCACTAGCTTTCCATATGGTTCTAATAACTTATACATGTTTCTTACCTCCAAATACAATTATACAACAAATTTATTAAAAGTCCTAGTAATTTTTATCACGATAAGAAAATTTAGATAGCGCTTTCAAAAAATATAAAAATACTTTTTGAAACAAAAATACCTACTCATTATAAGTAGGTTCTTTTTCATCTAAATATATCAATAATCTTGTAATCAATCCTGCTAAACCAATACCAAATAATCCACCAGTTATAGCTCTTCTTAGATTTGTTGATAATATACCTAAAAAAGTCTGTAGTCCACCATCAACAAGCATCGGTATTAATAAAATAATAATCAACCAATATCTTAATTTGATGTTCTTATAATAAAATAAGTATAACATAATAGCGAACATCAAAATAAGAAAAGTACAACGATAACATAAAGGAAAGCAAAAACCAAAAATATGTGGTGCACGATCACTATAACCATTACATATTGGTACTTCTCCAATATGTGATAATCTATCAAACAGTATTTCTAACATATATGATTATTTGACTTTTCCAAAGTCTTTCTTTTTAAATACAAGATAATTTAATATTAATAAGACCACAATATCTAAAATAAAGACAAATATAATCATTGTAGAACTATTGGTAATATTACCAATAAAACAAATGATAAATTCATTAATTAACATAACAATCACATGTCTTATAAATTCCAAAGTTGTTGTTTTCTTGGCCTTTTCTAGCATTGTACACAATGCTACACAAAGCAAGCCGACACTTCCAAACATAAAATATTGAATGATTAAATTCAAATCATCTATACCTGTTAAAGCAAAGCTTTGAAAATAACTTAATCTCAGTATTAATAATAACGTATATCCTGTAAAAACCCCAAAAGGGAAACCAACTAAGCATCTCAATTTTAATTTTCGCATTTTTATCACCCATTTCTTAAAAAGAATATACGCTTAATTTTCATAATTGTCTATCATTTTTCTCAACAAGAAAGAAAATAGTTAATAGTTATCTTCAATTTCTTTGATTTTTTGATACAATAACTTGTTCTGTGGAACATGAATATGATATTGATTAGCTAATGGAATAATAGTCCCTGAAAATAATTCTAATTCTGACTTTCGATGAGCTAAAATATCCTGACGCATGGAAGGCATAGCATCTGAACTTAAGGCATCAATAGCTTTTAACCAATTATCGATTTCATCATCTGTCAATAAAATACCTAGGCACTTCGCTACTTGTTGGACTTCTTTCATGGTTTCAATCATCATATTTCTCATAGTTATATTATTTTGCACACCACCATAAGGTATATCGTAAGCTCCACATACTTGATTGACGCCACAATTAAGCATAAGCTTGCTCCATTGGTCGTGGATAATATCAGAAGATATAACATAAGAAATATGAACTTTATCAAAGAAATCAATCAATATATCAAATGCTTCTTTTTGATTTTTATTATCCATCCCAACAACAAGTTCACCAGTACAAGAATAATTAACTTCATTATTTTGGTAAACTGAATCCATTTTTTGAGCAATACAACGTATAATCGTATTATTTTTAAATGTATTAGATAATATATCTTCACTAGAAATACCATTTAAGGTAGAAATGATAATAGTATCATCATTGATAAATGGTTTAGATATGTCAATAGCATCGTTTAATGCTGGAAATTTGATGGCATATATCAATAAATCTACTGGTTTATAATTATGGATATCACTGCAATAACGAAATTGACATAATTGATTATTACAATATAAAGGATATTGCTGATATTTTGTTAATCTATCTTTATCAACTATGAATACCATATTATTACCTAATGATTGTTGAATAATTTGTCCAAATATAACACCTATAGCACCTCTACCAACAATTCCAACTGTTTTTATTTCTTTCATTTGTCTCTCGCCTCAACATACTTTAAATTTTTGATATATCTTATTTATGAATGCATCTTCGCAAGTTCATCAAGCGTTAATACGCAACCACATTTTTGGCATCGAAAAATATATCCATAATGGACAACTTTTAGATTTGATACAAAGAATGGATCAGATTTTGAGTTGACATCTTTGCCTTCAACTATTTCTGATGTTTTTTCTTTTATTAGCTTTCCTGAACATTTTGGACATTTTTTTGAGTGAAATAGCATTGTTTTCATTTGTGAAAAAGTAAAATCATATTTGAAACCCTGAACTTTTTCCTTTTCCTGCATAGTTTCTCCTCCTTGTTTATAAGTATTATATCATAAAAAACCAACAAAGAAATATTTACTGGTTTTATCACTTATGAAACCTTTTTACCACCATATTTTCTTACTTTAAGAACATGACATGAACCTTCACCAAAATATTTCTCAATTTCGGTTTTATATGTTTCTACAAATTCATCTTCTACAAAGGCTTGAATGGTTCCTGCAAAACCACCACCATGGACACGACAAACACCTTTATCCTGTAAGATATCTTCTGATAAGGCAATAGCTAATGATACAGCCTGATTGCCTGCATCATGAGGAGAATAACAGTTTTGTAGATATTTATAGCTACTTTCTCCTGAAGCTTTAATAGTTTCTTTGAAAGTATCAAAATCTAAAGCATTTAAAGCATTCACAGCTTGAACAACACGTTTGTTTTCGTTAAACAAGTGCATAGCACGAAGAACCGCACGATCATTGGTAGCTTTTCGAATAGCTGGTATTTGTTGATAGAAGTCTTGTTCATCGACTTCTCTTAATACATTTTTATTAAAGAATTTAGCGACTTGTTTCATTTCTAAAGGTATATCAGCATAATCACTTGTTAAATCAGCATGCGATGCATGTACATCTATAATACATAAACTATGTTTGAACTCAGGAAAATCAACTTCTATTTTTTCTACCATTGGAGAGGCAGAATCTTTAAAATCAATATGAATGAGACTACCAATAGAACATGCACATTGATCCATAAGTCCACAAGGTTTTTCAAAATAAACATTTTCACTATATTGACCAATTTGTGCTATTAATAAAGGATCAATACTCATATCATTATATAAACCTGAAATAATTGTCCCAATCATAACTTCAAAAGCAGCTGATGATGATAAACCTGATCCTTGCAAAACATCGCTTGTTATGAATGCATTAAAACCACCAATATGATATTTTAATTCTTGTAGCTTATATAATACACCTCTGATAAGTCCTTCAGAAGTTCCTACTTCACTATCTTTTTTAGTAAGGTCAGAAACATCAATTGTATTGATATCATAATCATCTGATAAAACATGAATAGTATCACTTTTACCTACAATAGCTATCATATCCAAATTAATAGCGGCAGCTAAAACTTCTCCATTTTGATGATCTGTATGATTACCACATACTTCACTTCTTCCAGGTACACTATAAATTTCTATTTCTTCATCACCATATAAAGAAATATATTTTTCAATAGCCTTGATATATCTTTCTTTTTGATAAGAGAGCAAACTTTCATCTACATAAACATCTAATAAGATATCATCCAATTGATTATTTTGAATGTTTTGAATGAGTTTTGTTGCGGGTGTCATTATTATATTACTTCAAACTTATATGATGTATATTCATCATAAGTTTCTCCTTTCTTTAAAATTGTTGATGGATTTTCTTCTAAGTGAATAGCATCAGGAAGATTTTCAGTTTCGATGCATACAGCATCTCTTTCATAGTAATGTTGTCCATATTTGCCTAAACGTCCGTCTAAATAGTTAGCAGTATAGATTTGAGCTATTGGTAAACTGGTTGAAACTGTGAGTCTTCTAGATGTTTCAGGATGTTCTAAAATGACCTGATTTTCTTTAGCAGTGAGAATGAATGGATGATCAAAGCCTTTACCAATATGCAATTGTTCATCATTTTGATTAACTCTTTCACCAATGTATGCTGGTTGATTGAAGTCAAAAGGTGTACCTTTAACATCATTAAACACTCCTGTCGTTAAACCATCTTTATCTACACAAGCGTATTGATCAGCTTTTACTGTTAATAAATGCTGATAGACATTTTCTTTTTTGCCTGATAAGTTAAAGTATGAATGATTGGTTATATTAATAAGTGTATCTTGATCAGTTGTTGCTTGATATTGGATTTTCAATGTATTACCTTTTAATGTATAAATAGCATAAAAATCAAGATTGCCTGGATAGCCTTCTTCATCATCCTTTGATAAGTAATGAAAAATAATTGTTTCATCATCTTTGATTTGATAATCAAATACTTGATAAGAAAAACCTTTAATACCTCCATGAATCGCATTCGGACCATTATTGATAGCTAATGAATATTCCTGATTGTTTAAGGTAAACTTTCCTAGTTTAATACGATTAGCGACTCTGCCTACTAAAGCACCTAAATAAGCATCTAAACTTGAATATTGACTAAAATCATCATATCCTAAAACCACATCATCAATGTTCCCATCTTTATCTTTCATCAAAACTTTCATAATGGTGCATCCATAATTAGAAACAACAATCTCTAATAAATCATTTTTCATTGATATCATATCTATATGATCATCCAAATGTTTAATGACCTGTATCATGTATTATCTCCTCCATTAATTTATTATCTTATAATCACTATTTTTTATATTTTTCATTCTAATAAGATAATTTCTTTATGTCAATATATTTTACTAAAAATTTGAATTTTTTAGTAAATGCTGATATCAATCATCCTTCAAATGTTTCTTGGCAAAATTCCATGTATCTCGACACATATCATCCAATGTCTTTTCAGCTACCCAGTCTAACTCTTCTTTTGCACGTGTTGGATCAGCATAACATGTCGCAATATCGCCAGGACGTCTATCTTTAATAACATAAGGAATTTTGATATTGTTGACAAGTTCAAAAGCATTGACAATATCTAATACAGAATATCCTTTACCTGTTCCCAAATTACAAATATGCACACCAGGCGTTGCATACTTTTCAATCGCTAACACATGTCCTTTGGCTAAATCCACAACATGGATATAATCTCTCACTCCTGTACCATCTGGTGTATCATAGTCATTACCAAACACACCGAGTTCTGGTAACTCTCCTATGGCTACTTTCATAATATATGGCATCAAATTATTTGGTATACCTTTTGGATTCTCACCTATTAAACCTGACTCATGAGCACCAATTGGATTAAAATATCTAAGTAGTGATACAGACATTTGGGGATAAGCATGAGCCACATCCATGAGGATTCTTTCCATCATCGCTTTAGATGTACCATATGGATTGGTGGTTTCACCAAGCTTGCAATCTTCTGTAAGTGGTACTGTTTCAGGATCACCATAAACTGTGGCACTTGATGAAAAGACAATACTCTTAACCTCATAATCACGCATCATCTTGGCCATAATCAGCGTTGTTGTAAGGTTATTCATATAATATTCAATAGGTTTGACAACGGATTCACCTACCGCTTTAAAAGCAGCACAATGGATAATCGCATCTAACTTATTTTCTGCAAAAACCTGTTTTGTTTTTGCTTCATCCAAAATATTAAATTCATAAAACTTCACAGCTTTACCAGTAATTTCTTTAATATAATCCAATACTTCAGGTCTAGAATTCGAAAAATCATCAATCACCACAACATCATGACCTGCTTCTAACAATTCTACACAAATATGGCTACCAATATAGCCAGCACCACCTGCCACTAAAATATTCATTGTAATCCTCCTACAAATCTCTTAAATCCTTTAATTCCTTTTTCATTCATCTTATAAACACCTGCATCTTCTAAAACTTGTACAAACTTTTTTGTCAGTTCCATTTCTATAAAATCATCAATTGTATCTTCACTATATTCTAAAGTTTTAAGATAATTATACCATTCCTTATGTTTATCCAATGATGAATCATCATTGATATTTTGTTTACCCAATAAACATAGTTTCAATTCTTCCAACTCATTCTTTAATCTAGCGGGTAAAATAGCCAATCCCATCACTTCAATTAATCCTATATTTTCTTTTTTAATATGATGATGCTTACTATGAGGATGAAATATACCTAGAGAATGTTCTTCGCTTGTTCGGTTATTTCTTAAGACAAGATCCATTTGATACATGTTATTCTTCTTTCTCGCAATTGGCGTTATTGTATTATGTCTTTCTTTAGTATATGCAATAATATCATTTTCTTCATCATTATAGTTTATCCATCGTTTTAATATTTTATCAGATAATTGAGTGATTTTATCTTTATCATTACTGATTAAACGTAATGTTGATAAAGGCCAATATAATATTTGTACTTGGACATCATCAATCGTATATTCTTGAATGATTTTAGCATCTTCAATAGGAAAATGATGTCTGCCTCCCTGATAATGATCATGCGTTAAAATAGAACCGCCAACAATCGGTAAATCAGCATTGCTGCCAAGCATATAATGGGGAAATAAATCTATAAAATTCAAGAGGTTCACAAAAGTTTGATAATCAATACGCATCGGTATATGCTTTTCATTAAAAACAATGCAATGCTCATTATAATAAACATAGGGAGAATATTGGAGGTAGTATTGTTGATGGTTCAAGGAAATAGGAATAATGCGATGTGTTTGTCTTGGAGCATGATTGTAATCACCTGCAAAGCCTACATTTTCTTTACATAGCTGACATTTTGGATAATCACTTGTTTTTATAAGTTTGGCTTTAGCTATTTCTTTTGGATCCTTTTCAGGTTTGGAAAGATTGATAGTTATTTGGATATCACCATATTTATAATAGTGAGTAAACTGGATATTTTTATCGGTTCGAGATTTTCGAATATAATTAGAATTGATGGATAGTTGATAGAAGTAGTTAGTAGCATTAATAGGATTATTTCGATAAAGCTCATTGAATTTTTGAATAATACTATGAGGTCTAGGCATGATACAATTCATGATTTTGGTATCAAAGATATCTTTAGTTGTTATGTTGTTTTCAATGATTTTATTTTCTACAGCATAGTCTAACATATGATCTAAGATATCATAAATATTATCATCTTGAACTTCTTCTCTTATAAAATCATTTAATTGAAGTAAATCTAATAATAAATTCACACTATAATCTATTTCATCATCTTCTATCATTTGATGAGATAAGGCATAATTAATAAGTTGATTGATATATGTATTCATTTATAACACCTCACTAAAATCTTCAATGACTTGAATAACTCCAGGTAATTGTTGATATTCGTTTTTCTTATGGGCAGAATCTAAAACAATAATATGAGTACATCCTGCTTGATAGGCAGATGTTATACCACTTAATGCATCTTCATAAATAATACAATCATCTATTGAAATATGGATATTTTGAGCCGCTTTTTTATACATAGCTATCTTATTTTCATATGAACCATTATCATAAACTATTTTAGAAATATCAAACCATTGATTGAGATGAAATGATTCAATAAAGAAATCCATATTGTCTTTTATTGATGCACTTGCAATTGTCATCGGAATATGATGTTCGATAAGAAATTCAAAATAAGAAATAACCCCATTTGTAAGATGAAAGTTAGTAATATCTTCTAAACAATATTCTCTATAATATTGTTCTTTTAATGTAGAGTAATACTTGATTTCTTCATTAGTACACGCTCTCTCCATTAAATATGGAATAATCAATTGATTAGGAACACCATTAAAATGCTCATGTAATTCTTTATCACTAATATCACAATGTCTTATTTCCTTAGATATTTTATTCCAGGCTAATACATGTTTATCATTATCTAAAAATAACGTTCCATTAAAATCAAATATGACACCTTGCATAGCTATACCTCTCTATTTTCAATAACACGCTTATACCAATAAGCAGATGCTTTCGGATAACGTTTTTGGGTTTTAAAATCAACATAGAATAATCCATAACGTTTATTATAACCATTAGACCAGGAAAACATATCCATTAAGGACCATACAAAATAACCTCTAATATTTATACCTTCATTGATAGCTTTTTGTAAGACTTCTAAATGTTGTTTAATATAATCAATACGTGGTTCATCATCAATGAGGCCGTTTTCAAAATCATCTTTATATCCCATACCATTTTCTGTAATATAGATACCTTTAGTAAAATTATATTGTTTTGATATACGTTTAACCATATCATATAATCCTTTTGGATAGATCATCCAATCCCAATCGGTTGTAGGTATATCTACTTTAAAAGCACGTTCACCAATATTATTTAATCTAAAGACATTGGTTCCTTTTTCTCCAGTGCCATTATGATGGATTTGATTTTCACCATGATATGCTTTAATAAAATGACTTTGATAATAGTTAATACCTAAATAATCTATTTTATGAGATGCTTGTTGCATGATTTTGGTATCTTTAAAATCATAGTTAAATGTGCTATCGAGTTGTTGAATAATATTAAATGTATCTTCACTAATAGTTCCTTGTAATGTCATATCTAAAAGGAACTGATTAGCTAATACATCTTCTTTATGACTAGCAATGATATCTTGATTATTGTTTTCTTCATAAGGATATTTGGTTTCTAAAGAATGGATGATACCTATATAACCATTGTATTTTTCTTTATAGATATTTACAGCTCGGCTATGTGCAATCATCATATTGTACATGGAAGTAATCGCTTTGGAAATATCATATTTGATACATGGTGGAAATGTGCCACTAATATATTGATTACAAGCGATAGGCCATACTTCATTAAAGGTAAACCAACAAGTGACTTCATCTTGGTATTCCTCAAAACAGAATTTTGCATAATTAACATATGCCTCAATTGTCTCACTATTAAGGAAATCACCGTTTTTATGTAAAGCATCAGGTGTATCAAAATGATGCAAAGTGACATAAGGTTCTACATTATTTTTATGACATTCCTGAAATAATCGATGATAAAATTCAACACCTTCTTGATTGATCTTGCCTTTTCCTTCAGGAAAAATTCTTGACCAGGCAATAGAAATGCGAATAGCATGAACAGAAAATTGTTGACAAAGCTTTAAATCAACAGGATACATATGATAAAAATCACTGGCTGGTTCAGGTGAAAAACGTCCTTGGGATGATAAATAATCATCCCATGCGACTTTTCCCTTACCGTGACTTAAACAACTACCCTCGCATTGATAAGCGGCAGTGGCTCCTCCAAAAACAAAATCCTTACTTAACTTCATACTTACTCTCCTTCTAAAATTGAAAATACAAATTCCAATGCTTTTTGTGGATTACGAGTTAATTCAATATATTTTTTTCCATCACATGAAGCACATTTAATACCTAATCTATCCGTATCTTTCTTTAAATCTTCATAATAATTAGCCACTTGTGGTGCTAAAACAACCAAATCATAATCTTTCAATAAATCATAGTGCGCACCATATGAGCCAGCTGCCGTAATAATGGAAATGCCTTTTTCTGCTGCTCCTTTAGCAAGTGCATTAGCTAATAAACCACTTGTCCCGCCACCAGCACATAATACTAAGACACGTTTTTCATTAACCACATCATTACTTACTTCAATATGTTCCTCCTCTTCCTGTTTATAACCACCTTTTAATGCTTCTTCTTCACATTTTTCTTTATCATAAACCTTAAAGAATGGATAATAGACCACAAAGTCAACAGCTAAAACCAATACTGCAAAAACAACAGATAACAAGGTGATGCCACAGCCAAGAATAATACCCAATGGTCCTGGGGTTGTCCAAGGTAAGATATACATGAAACTATTCATACCTAAGAAATCTACAAAGATCTTAAATAGCCAAACATTCAATATTGGTGCAAATACAAAGGGAATAAAGAAGATTGGATTTAAAATAAGCGGTGCACCAAATAAGATGGGTTCATTCACTCCAAATAAAACAGGAATAGAACTTGCTCTACCTACAGCTTTTAATTCTTTAGATTTTGCCATAAAAGCAAACATCAACGTAATCACTAACGTGGCACCTGTTCCTCCTAGTGTAGCCACAAATTGTTGAACACCAGGCGTTAAAATATTATATGCGTGTGCTCCTGTTTGATAAAGTTCTAAGTTAGCTGCAATATTAACATAATAAATAGCGGAAACTGCTGGTTCTACAATAGATGGACCTTGAATACCGACAAACCAGAATAGAGACATAGCCCCGTAAATAATGGCTAACCCTAAATAACCATCAGCAGCTGTAAAAATCGGTTTAAAGAATTCAATCACCGCTGCAGCAAAACACATCCCAGCAAAATGTCTAAATACAATATCAAACAATGCTAATAAGATAATTGATATTGCAAAAGGAATAACATCTGCAAATGTTTGGGAAATATTAGGTGGAACTTCTTCAGGCATACGAATAGTAATATTTCTTTTAACACAAAACTTGTATACATTGCAAACAATAAATGCCACTAAAAAAAGCTGTTAACAACCCTTTAGATCCCATATATCCACTCGCAAAACCATCTTCAATACTATCCACAGCTACTACCATAAACCCAACAATAGCAGCCATAAATGTTGATATATTATTGATTTGACGATTCACTGGCATATCTCTGTTTAGACTGTCACAAAGATTCTTGGCAGTTGATCCAGCCACTAGTACGGCTAATAATCCCATTGAATAGTTATATGGTTTCAAGATCATTGTTTCAATGCTTTCAGACCAATAGAATCCAAAAATATTAGGAACATAAGCAATTAACATAAAGATACTTGAGAATAATACTACTGGCATTGCTGACATAAAGCCATCGCGAATGGCCTTTAAGTATTTATTGCGAGAAACTTTTTCAAATAAAGGCTTTGCCTTTTCAATTTGTCCAATTAATGCATCCATAACTTTCTCCTATCTATATATATCCATTATATTATTAACAATATCTTTTAATAAAATAGATGTCATTAAATGATCTTGCGCATGAACAGTAATAAAACTAATTTCAATATTCTCACCACGTGCTTCCATTTGCAATAATTCTGTTTGTGCACGGTGCGCATCATTCAAGCATTCATTAGCTTCATCAATAAGCTTTTGACATTCATTAAAATTCTTTTGTTTAGCCTTTTCAATTGCTAATAATAATTTACTTCTGGCATCACCTGAATAGGCTACTATTTCAAAACCTATCATACTTGCTTCTTCTTTTGTCATATTATTTCCTCTTTCTATAATTAATAATTATTTCTACAATAGTTGCTTTATCTCCTTCACTAAAAGTTATGTCAAATGCCTCTTCTAATGTTTCTAAAGCAACATTCACTTTATCAAATTCGATCATATATTCCTTCTTAATATGATCCATATTAAAATTCACAGCTGAGCTTTGTTTCTTATACAATCTATCAATCAAGCATCCCATATGTATGAGTAATCCTAATCTAGTATCTTCATCAAATGTTTCATCAAATATATTTTCTAAATGATCTATAAATGGTAACAATGTCTTTTTTAAATCATCATAATCGAAGATATCAAATTGTTCTGTTAAATATCTTAATACATCAAAATCATCTTGTTTATCGGCAAATAATTCATGTATTGTATAAATATGTGGTAAGTGTTGATGATCAACATAAGGAATATTGAATATATCAGGATTATATGTTCCTACTATACCTATGACTTTACCATTGATTTGGATTTCATTAATCTTATTAATCAGATTTTGTTTATCTGTAATATTGAAAGCTAAAATACGATAATCACGATAATCTTCTAATGTTTGAAGATATCTTTTAATACTTTCACTGTTATTTTCATGAACTGAAGATAGAGCTATAACAATATCCTTATGATTTTTACGATTATAAGATATATCTGAATATTCAATTAATACATGTTCATAGACTTCATCTAAACTATGGCCTTCTTCGCACTGTTTCCCAGCACTCATAGCTAATAATGGAATAGGCACCTCAATAGCATGCAATGGAATATGTGTATCTTCATAAATAGAATCGAGCATAACACGAATAGATCCCATATCATAAAATACCAAAACACCGCTACCTTGATTCATATCTACTATTTTATCTTTTAATAAATCATAAGAAACTTCTATATCATCTTCTAACAATAAATTAAAATATTCTATATTTCTTATAGGCATCAATGTTTTTACCACCTCTACAATAGATGAAGCAGTGTTTTTACCATGCATAGCAATGAGAATAGTTACATAACGATTCTGTGATGTTTCAGTTATTGTCATAAATAAAGTAATAATGATTGTTTCATCTATTGATAAATGAATATTGAATATATTTTGCAACTCTCGTATAAATTTTCTAACAAATATATATTCTTCATCATAGTTATCAATGATATTCATGATATTATCATTGGATAGTCTTTGCTTGTTTTGATTTTTAATGATGGCGTTATTTAAATGGAGACAAATGCCATAATAAATCTTATTAGAATAAACCTGATTAAAACGTATAGATGCATTGTTTAAGAAATCCTGAACGATTTTTCTGAGTTTTTCTGAGACAATAGTATTTAGTGTTTCATGTGTCATGTCATGCGTTAATTGATTTAAGTAATCAGTAATCTGACTTTCTATATTTGCATAGATATAATCATTGGCATCTTGAGTTGCAAAGCTATGATATGAAGCATCTAGTTTAGAATAAATATTGATATTTTCACTTTTATCTTTATATCTTAGAGTTTTATCTGCATAAAAAACATAGTTTGTATTTTTATCAATGATTGTTTCTAATTGAATCATATTATCTTTAAGATATAATAATCCTTTTCTAACATCTGCAGGCAGATCACTAAGTTCTATGATGACTTCTGACTTCTTTTTACTTTTAACCAATGCATTTGCCACACCATAACGTATATTATTTCTTAAACCTATAAGATTATCCTGACATGGATAAACCATCAAACATTGCATTAAACCATAATTAATTTCTATTTTTTTATCTAATTGTTTAGCTTCATCTTGAAGAAACTTTTCTATGAATTGATATCTTTCTAATAAAGATCTATTTTTCAAGGAGGTAAGATGAACGATAAAATTAAATTCGTCTTTTATATAAGATATATCAGTTTCTTCATTCATTTGAACAATAAGTATAAAATCAAGGATTTTATTATTTTGAATATTTGACTTTAATTGCATCATTGTTTGTTTAGATAATTGATCAGCATTTCTTAATAATATGAGTCCATGATTGTTCTTAATAAATAGATTATTTAATAATTCTAAATTATTTGATGAACAATTATAAATTGTATAAGGTGCATCTTTTTGTAGTAAATGTGTTGAACATGCATATTCATATATCTTTTGTGATAGTGTTCTTACACCAACACCTTTTTGACCAATATAGAGAATTCTAGGAATTCGCATTGGATAAGTTAAAGCTGCTTGAGTAAGTTGTATAGCTTCTTTTAAACTATTATCATAACCAATAAGTGAAGAAAAATAATCATTTTTAAACTGTACATCTTGTGATAAATAATAGAGTACTGGGCGCCCGTTTGTTTTTTCAATCAAATTTTCTTTGACTAATTGATTTAAGATACTAGAAATATTGCTTCTTTGCATATTCAATTGATTAGATAGAAATTGTGTATCAAATTTTGGAAACTCATTGACATTTGTTTGAAATTCTTTTGTATAATCTACAATGAAATCATAGACACGTTGTTTATTTGTTTTCATAATCTTCTCCCTTTCTATCTATGTTCATCTTACAAAATAGATATTTTTAAAACAAATTGCCTTTTTTAAATAATCAAATACAATAAGAGTCTATTTATTACATAAAGCAAGCTTATAGTTTAGTCATATCTTTTAAAAGTTAAACACTATTTTAAATTATGTTGATAATTTCATTTATTGTTTAACTTTATTTTGTATATAAAATTTCTTTTATACACTATTTGATTTTTATTATATTTTTTGATTACTTATAAACAATGTCATAAAGAATAATGATAGGTAAAAAGGAATAAAAAAACTGTAGATTTCTCTACAGTCTAGTTTAATGCAAGCTCACTTTGGAGTTTAAAAACTTCATCTTTTGGTAATTCAGAATACTTAGCAACTAAATCTAAGGAAAGATTGTCCTTTAACATATTCTTTGCTATCTCCTTAGCTCTTTCTTCTATAAGTTCATCCATATACTGACACATATCACTTATACCTCCATCAACACACTTCACACGACTAACACACTCTCTAAAAACATCATAATACATATCTTCTGGATTAGCACACATTAAATCATGACATACTCTACCTAAATCTGTATCTTCATTTTGTGCAGCTTTCACATTGACATATACAATACCTTTGTTTTTATTGAGACACTCAAATAACACATGACCATGTTTATCAAGTTGAATACTTTCTCTTAGAACAGCATCTGCATGATAAACACTCTCTGACATTTTAAAAGTATCAGAAACAACCAGAAAGATAACAAACGCTTTAGCTAAATCAATCCATTCACATTGCGGCTTGGAATATTTGACTGTAAGCATACACATATGATAATCAGCTCTTTCATATACAGATCCTTCTTTATATTTCTGCATCTCAAGATTAAATAATACATTATTTATATCTTTTGCCAATATATCCATAATAATGGATCTAGAGCCTGGATTATCCAAATGCTTATTTGTTTCCATAGTAGCTAAGTGGATAGTTGAATCATTAAAGATAGTTTGAAGCAAGAATTCAACAGCTTCATTAGTAAAAGCCATTCTTGCTAAAGTGTCATCAATCAATCTAAGTTTTTTTAATACTTTTAAGTATTTAGTAACATTTGTTTTTTTCATATTTTTCCTCCATTCAAAGGAGGTTAATATGAAAGATGAGAAATAATTGTTAAGACAATTACATTATAGCAAATTATTATATATTTCGCAACATCAAACATTAATTATTAGCAATTATTTGTCGCAAAATTATGCATATTCAATATTATTATAATCATTCAAGATAAATCAAATATATCTTTTAAACTATGAAATGTTATTGTCGAATTATTTCCTCGGAAATGAAACGAGAATGATTATTCATTCTCGTTGTTTTCATTAATATAGTCTACACACATCTTTGTTATACCACTTAAAATATAAGGATATGGTTTTTCAATATAGTAGAATTCAGGTAAGAATTCATCATCCAAGAAAGATTTTAAAGCTTCTTTCACTTCATTGACATTTGGCGTCATTGGTGAATGCAAAGCAACTGCTTCAGGGCCAATAGCTATAAGCGTAGGAAGTAAAGATTTCGTAACCAATTCTAGTGCGCCATGTTCTGTTTTAATCAACTTATCTGGTTCGTTTGATAACTGCATACGTCTTAAGAAAAATCTTACTTCTCCAGAAATACCATTCTTTCCTCTTATTGGTTGACCATTTACAATAATTCCTTGACCACCGACACCATAACCAAATGGTTGTGTATGATAAACGACACTTGAATATTCAGGATGCTCTTCACTAAAACCAACAACTGCAGCATTCGCATTATTCTCTGCAAAAAACTTAACATGATATTTATCTTCAAAATCTGCTTTCATATCAACAGCGCCAGGAATTTGTGGTTCTTTAATAAGTCTATTGTTTTCAACAACACCTGGTGTTGCAATACCAATCATATCAATATGTCCATGTTTCAATAAAATGGTATCAATAATATCGTATAAGTCAAATATATTAAATTTACATTTAATAATAAGGTTACTATCAATGATTTCACATTTATCATGAAGTTGATAGAATATACGCGTTTTATCATAGTTTCTTACAATGGCAATAGATAATATACGATTTTCATATTCAGTACAGTGTTCACAAGATGTTTCCTCTGTTTCTTCTTTGTCTTTATAGTAGATTTCTAATTCGCTTTGAACATATTTAATTGCCTCCAAAGCATCATATTGGGCAAAAACTGTTGTTGGTATTTGAAGTACAAGTTTATCTGTTAATGTATCTTTGAGACGATTTAACATATAACCAATTTGAGGTGCTATGAGTATTACATCATAAGCATTAGCTTCTTCATATATGTTAAGATATGAAACAGCATTAAATTCATAGTCTAAACCTAACATATCAGCTGTAGATTGAAGCATTTCAGCAAACATGCCCGTTGTTAAACCTGCACTACAAGATAATAAGATACGTAATGTTTTTTCATCTTTTAAACCTATTAATGTATCGACCATTTCATCATATAGTTGTTTTGCATGATCTTCATCAACAAGTTCAAAGTGAAGATAAAATTTAGAGGAATTATCTTTATAAGATGTGATACTAAATTCTACAATTGTATTGTCCTCAATATCGGTAAATGTGATAGAGCTTTCACCGTACTGCGTTGTGAGTTTAATAAGATTATCACTTTCGATATTGATTTGATAATCAGTAGTATTATGTTGTTTAATCCAGGTTTTAAATTCATTTGATTTTGTCATTGTTGTCCCTCTTTTCTTAATATCATTTTACAAATAATTTAAAGAAAAGTAAAATAAAATATATGTATAACACTATAATTATCTTGCATAAAAGCTAGAAAGGGTAAGGAATAGATCTCCTTACCCTTTTCGTTTTTTGTGATTTTATGTTTCTCAACTTCACAAGATGGTTATAACATTCAAATTATTTTAATTCAAGTATAACTTTTATTGATTCTTTAAGGCTTCATCTATAGCTTGAGCTGCTTTTTTACCAGCACCCATAGCTAAAATAACAGTAGCCGCACCAGTAACAGCATCGCCACCAGCATAAACACCATCTTTAGATGTCTTCATAGTGTCTTCATCAACAATGATACCACCCCATCTTTGAGTATCTAAACCAGGTGTTGTTTGTCTAATTAATGGGTTTGGACTTTGTCCAATGGCAACAATAACAGTACCTGTTTCAATAGAGAAGTTTGAACCTTCTTTAACGATAGGTCTTCTTCTTCCACTTGCATCAGGTTCACCTAATTCCATTTCTACACATTCCATAGATTTAACCCATCCTTCTTCACCATAGATATGAACTGGATTAGTTAGGAATTTAAAGATAATTCCTTCTTCTTGAGCATGATGGATTTCTTCAGCTCTAGCTGGTACTTCTTTAGCACTACGACGATAAACGATGTAAACATTTTCAGCTCCTAATCGTTTAGCTGTTCTAGCCGCATCCATAGCAACGTTACCAGCACCAATAACGCATACGGTATCTGTAATCTTAACAGGTGTAGGATGATCAGGGAACTGATATCCTTTCATTAAATTCACACGTGTCAAGAATTCATTAGCGACATAAACACCATTCAAGTTTTCTCCAGGGATACCTTGGAAACGTGGAAGTCCTGCTCCACTACCAACAAATATAGCTTCATAACCATCAGCTTGTAATTCATCAATAGTAATTGAACGTCCTACAACAACGTTTGTTTCAAAGTCAACACCTAAAGCAGCAACACCATCAACTTCTTGTTGAACCAAAGCTTTTGGTAAACGGAATTCTGGTATTCCATAAGATAATACGCCACCTGTTTTATGTAATGCTTCAAATACAGTAACATCATAACCTCTTTTAGCAAGTTCTCCTGCACAAGTAATACCAGCTGGGCCACTTCCTACAATAGCTACTTTCTTACCATTCTTTTCAATATTAACTTCTTTTTGAACACCATGTTCTCTATGATAATCAGCAACAAATCTTTCTAGACGACCAATACCTACTGGTTCACCTCTTCTACCTCTAACACATTGTCCTTCACATTGATTTTCTTGTGGACATACACGACCACAAATTGCTGGCAAAGCATTTTCACTTGTAATAATATCATAAGCTGCTTCAAAATCTCCTTCAGCGACTTTAGAGATAAAATCAGGAATAGGTACACCTACTGGACAACCTTGAGTACAAGGCTTATTACGACAATTCAAGCATCTTGTGGCTTCTTCCATAGCTTGTTCCTTTGTATAACCCAAAGAAACTTCTTCAAAATTTTTATTTCTTACGTTAGGATCCTGTTCAGGCATCTTAACTTTTTCTTGTGACATATTAGGCATTATCTCTTCACCCCCGTAATCTTACATATATGTGATTCTTCGCTCTTAAACATACGTTGTCTTGTAACCAATTCATCAAAATCAACCAATAAGCCATCAAAATCAGGTCCATCAACACAAGCGAACTTAATCTTACCATCAACAGTTACACGACAACAACCACACATACCAGTACCATCAATCATAATTGGATTCAATGATACTGAAGTTTTTAAATTATGAGGTTTTGTTACATTAACAACCGCTCTCATCATAGGAACAGGTCCAATCGCAATAACTTCATCAATTTCATCACCACGATCAATCATATCTTTTAATACATCAGTCACAAACCCATGATGGCCCATTGAACCATCATCAGTCGTAATATAAACATTCTTACAGAATTCTTTAAATTTATCTGCCCATAAAACATATTGTGTTTCACGTCCACCAATAATCACATCACATTCAACACCCATAGCTGCTAAAGCACGTAATTGTGAATATAATGGTGCGCTTCCAACACCACCAGCAACACCAACAACATGATTTGATTTCACTAATTTAGTAGGTTCACCTAAAGGTCCAACAAAATCAGTCAAGCAATCACCTTGTTGTAATTTAGATAATTGAATAGTAGAATAGCCTACAACCTGATAAATAATAGTAATCGTTTCCTTTTCTCTATCATAATCAGCAATTGTTAAAGGAATTCTTTCACCATCTTCGCCAACTCTAAGAATAATGAATTGCCCAGGCTCACATTTTCTAGCCACATAAGGTGCATGTACAACCATAAGTTCAACTGCATCATTCAATACTTCTTTCTTTAAAATTTCGTACATTCTTTCATCCCCTATTCATATTAAAGGCATTATATCATAGCTTTTTTTATTTATCAATACTGTGATAAAACACACATATCGTGATAAAAAAGATTCATTATACCTTTTTCATATTGTAACTGATTATTTCATATTTGTACAATGTTTATTTTTCTATCTACTATAATTTATATGCATATTATTCAATTGTTTTCATTATCTTTGCTGGTACGCCTGCAATCATCACATTATCAGGAATATCTTTTGTCACGACACTACCAGCAGCTATCACACAACCACTTCCGATAGTAACTCCAGGCATAACGGATACATTTGCCCCAATCCAACAATTATCTCCAACTATAATTGGTAATGCTTTCTCTAATCCTTTATTTCTACTTTGATAGTCTAAAGGATGAGTTGCTGTATAAAAACCACAAGACGGCCCTATAAATACATTGTTACCAATAGTAATATCAGCACAGTCCATAAAATAATTATTAATATTAATAAAAACATTATCTCCTAAATGAATATGATAACCATAATCACAATTAAAAGGTGACAATAATTCTAAATTATTAGGCAAGTAACCTAATATATCTTTAATCATATCATAACGTGATATATCACTAGGTTTTAATTGATTAAGTGCAAAGCACTTATCAAAACATGCATATCTTAATTTTAATAGTTCTTGATTGTTATTAGCATCATACCATAAGCCTTTATTCATCTTTTCTAATTCATTCATTTTATTCTCCCTATTTTATAAAATCTTTACTTGACAATATTTTATCCTTCGTTATTATATAACAAACGGAGGATATTTATGAATACAAAGGTTATATTTTTTGATATAGATGGTACATTAATTAGTGAGAATACTTATACGATTCCTAAATCTACTATTAAAGCTATTACTTTAGCCCAGGATAATGGTCATCGTTGTTTTGTGAATACTGGTCGACCTAAATGTACAGTGGATGATATGATTACCGATATTCCTTTTGATGGATATATTTGTGGTTGTGGTACTTATGTAGAATATCATGATAGAGTTATTTATCATAATACTTTAGGTGAAGATATTAGAAAACTAGTGATTCAACTTTGTTTTCAATGTCGTGTTGATGCTGTATTAGAGGGTAAGGATGCTGTTTATTTTACAGAGAATATTAGACATAAAGAATTACAGGATATGAAAAAGCATTATATTGAATTAGATTGTCCTGTCTATGATGTCAAAGAAAATGAATTGGTTCCTTTTGATAAATTAGCTGTATGGTATCATGATGATAGTGATATTGAAACATTTAAAGATGAGTTATCACCATATTTTGAACTTATCCAAAGAGCTGATGATTTCTTAGAAATTGTGCCATTACCCCATTCTAAAGCATCAGGTATTCAAACTTTAATTGATTATTTACATATGAATATTAATCAAACAATAGCTATTGGTGATTCTACTAATGATTTATCGATGCTTACTTATACAAAAGAAAGTATTGCTATGGGAAATGCCCATCCTGCTTTATTTGATAAAGTCACTTATGTAACAACTGATATAGAAGATGATGGTGTATTCAACGGATTAAAACATTTTAAGTTATTTTAAAAAAGGTTCGCAATGCGAACCTTTTACATTTCCTCTTCAACATCAAATTGACTATTATATAACTGGGCATAGAAACCATTCTTAGCTAATAATTCATCATGTGTACCAGTTTCAACTATATCACCATGATTCATAACTAAGATAAGATCTGAATTCTTAATAGTAGAAAGTCTATGAGCAATAATGAACGATGTTCTATTTTCCATTAACTTATCCATAGCTTTTTGAATAATGATTTCGCTACGCGTATCTACAGAACTTGTAGCTTCATCTAAAATCAACATTGGTTTATTAGCAATCATTGCTCTGGCAATCGTTAATTGCTGTTTTTGACCTTGTGATAAATTAACATTATCAGTTAAAACAGTATCATAACCATTTGGTAATGTTCTAATAAAGTGATCTAAGCCTACTGCTTTAGTGGCTTCCATCATCGTTTCATCAGAGATATTCTTAGAACAATAAATCAAGTTTTCTCTAATTGTTCCTTCAAATAACCAAGTATCCTGTAATACCATAGAGAACTTAGAATGGACTTCTTCACGTTTAACATCTTTTGTCGAAATACCATCAATCTTAATATCACCTTGATTTGTTTCATAAAAACGCATCAACAAGTTAACCATAGTTGTTTTACCAGCACCTGTAGGACCTACAATCGCAATCTTTTGACCTGCTTTTGCTTGAGCAGAGAAATCATTAATAATCGGTTGACCTTCATCATAACCAAAGTTAACATGATTAAATTCAACATCACCAGTTATCTCTCCTAATGACTCTATTTTATATGATTCATCTTCCATTTCATCAGCTTCTAAGAAATCAAAGACACGTTTACCAGCTGCAGCAGCCATTTGCATTGATTGCATAGATTGTGCTATTTGAGATAAAGGTTGCGTAAATAGTCTAATGTAAATCATAAATGCTACAATAGTACCAAATGATGTCATATCGTTCATTGTTAAAACAGCGCCAACAACACATACAACAACATAACCAAAGTTTCCAATAAATGTCATAATAGGCATCATTAAACCTGATAAACATTGCGCTCTAAAAGCACTATTTCTTAAATCTTGATTATATTTATCAAAGGTTTGTTTAGACTTTTCTTCGCCATTATATGCTTTAACAACTAATTGTCCTGTATATATTTCTTCAACATGTCCATTTAATAAACCTAAATCTTCTTGTTGTTCATTGAAATATTTTTGAGAATGAGACATAATGACCATCATTAATACAAAACCTATAATAGTCGCCAAAATTCCAGATATTGACATAATTACATTCGTACTAAACATCATAATTAATGCACCTATAAATAAAGTAACAGCACTTACTAATGTCCCAATACTTTGATTCAATGTTTGACCAATGGTATCGACATCATTGGTAATACGAGATAAGATATCACCAGTAGATGTATGATTGAAATAAGACATTGGTAAACAATTTATTTTATGAGAAATAGATTTTCTTAGTTTCTTTGTAATATTTTGTGTAACATAATTCATAATTAAATGTTGTGACAAAGACAATGCAAAACTTGCACAATACAATATAATCAAAGTTACTAAAATGCCTACAATTTTATCCATATCAATACTAGGATTAACTAAACTGTAAATGCTTTCTGGTAATTCATCTAAAGCTTCAAGTAAAGCTGAAGAATCCTCTGTATCAACATCTGCTAGCAAGGTCATCATTTCCTGTTGATCAGCACCTGTTATAATTGTTCCTTCAACTTCAATATCGCTAAATAATGCTGCCATGATAGAATCTGCTAAGTCATCAAACATGTCCATAGAAATGTCTTCACTATCAGCATCAATATCCATGTCACTTAAAATACTTATCGCTGTAACTTGATCACTAGCTGAAATGGTTGAACCATTAACTTCAATATCGTCAAATAATATTTCTAATATACTATCAGGTAAATATAATAACATTTCCTGCATCTCTGATTCATCAGTAACACTAGACATAGAAGCAATCACTGTTTGGAAGGTTACTTTGTCTTCATCAGATATTTCCGTAGAAGCTAATATTTCTGCAGCTTTTGAAGACATAGATTCTTGATCAAAACTACTGGATATTTCACTCATAAGTGTTTCCATATTGTCTTGAACATTATCAGACATAGCTGTGGTAATTTCTTCCAAATTATCTGTATCAGGTGTTATACCTTCAGTAATGGCATTAGTAACATCAGATAATCTATCTGGACCTAAAATAGTACAAATAGAGCCACCCATAGCACATACAACTGCAATAATAATTAATATTCTATATCCTCCAGCAAATCCTAATAATTTTCTAAAAAATTCACCCACATTACCTTTTTCTCCGGAATTAGCATTAGGGCCGCCTGGTCGCATACGTCTATTCATTTTCTAATTCCTCCTTTGAGAATTGTGATAAAGCTATTTCATAATAAACATCACAATTCTTTAATAATTCTTCATGTGTTCCAATACCTACAACTTTGCCTTCATCTAACACCACAATCTTATCAGCATCAATAATGGTACCAATACGTTGTGCCACAATCAATTTAGTTGCATCTTTACAATAATCATTTAATGCTGTTCTTAAATCTTTATCAGTCTTAAAATCTAGTGCAGAGAATGAATCATCAAAAATAAAGATCTCTGGTCTACGACAAATGGCTCTGGCAATGGATAAACGTTGTTTCTGTCCACCAGAGAAGTTAGCACCATTTTGAGCTACATATCCATCATAACCAACATCCTCAGTCTCTACAAATTCATTAGCCTTAGCCGTATAGATAGCTTCTACGATATCACTTTCTAAGGCTTGTCCTTTACCATTGTCTCCATAATCGACATTAGATTTAATTGTGCCTTTAAACAAAACAGCTTTTTGTGAAATATAACCTAATTTATTACGTAAAGCTTTTTGGGTATAATCTTTAACATTAATACCATCAACTAATATTTCACCTTCGCTTGCATCATAAAAACGTGGTACTAAATTAATTAAAGTTGTTTTACCACTACCAGTGGAACCAATAAAGGCAACAGTTTCGCCTTTATGAGCTGTAAAAGAAATATTCTCTAAAACATAATCCTGAGCATCAGGATATTTAAAGCTTACGTTTCTAAATTCTACTTCGCCAGTTTCTTCAGTATTTGAATCATTTATATCACCATCAAAGATAGTCATTTGTGTATCTAATACTTCATTAATACGTTGAGCAGCTACTAAAGCTCTTGGTAACATAATAAATATGGCTACCAACATCATAAATGACATAACAACCTGCATAGCATAACTAGAGAATACGACCATATCAGAGAATAGACTGATCTTATTACTAATTAAAGCATTACTAATAAGATAGGCTCCAATCCAATAAATAGATAATGTTAAACCGTTTTGAATAAGTTGCATAGAAGGCTGCATCAAAGCCATAACACCATTACCAATCAAATTATTGTGTTTTAATTCTTCATTAGCCACTTCAAATTTATCTTCTTGATATTCTTCGGCATTATAAGCACGAACAACTGATAAACCTGTTAAGTTTTCTCTGGCAACTCTGTTGACATTATCAGTTAAATATTGAATTTTTCTAAAACGTGGAATTGCAAACATCACACAAATACCAACAACTGTTAATAAAACAATAACGGCGACACATGTTGCCGCACTCCATTGCCAACTCTTATTAATAATCTTCATAATAGCCCATACTGCCATAATAGGGGCTCTGACAAACATCTGTAATCCCATAACTATCAAATTTTGAACCTGGGTAACATCATTGGTTGAACGAATAATTAAGCTTGATGTAGAAAACTTATTTACTTCTTCTAATGAAAAACCTTGTACCTTGTCAAACATATCTTCGCGTAGTCTTGCCCCAAAATTACTTGCAATACGTGATGATGTAATGGCAACGATAACAGAACAGCATAAAGCTCCTAAAGCGCAAACTATCATCTTTGCACCTTCAACCAAAATTTCATTCATTTCACTACCTTCAGTCTCTACTAAAGTCGTAATAGAACTCATATAATCAGGTAATTTTAAATCTAATCCAACCATAGCACAAATGAAAGCAATGCTTATGACAATATAAATATATTCGGTTCTAGTTAATTTTCTAAATAATTTTAATATCGACATATTCATCATCCTTTCGCTAGCCATTATAGTAAACAAAACTAAACTGAAAAAAAACAAAATATAAACTCAAAATAAACAACAAAAAAACCGAATGAAAAACATTCGGTTTAATATCCTAATAACGAACACCACAAGTAAATCCACTAACACTAGTATAGCATACATAGGCACCTGTATGAGGTGAATGAATAACCAAACCGTTACCTACATAAATACCAACATGTCCTGATCTCCAAACAATGTCGCCTGCTTTTAATTCAGATAATGAAATAACTGTACCACCAGCTTTTTGCGCACTGGAAGTACGTGGAATACTGATACCATTTTGCTTATATACCCATTGAGTAAATCCAGAGCAATCAAAAGTATATGGACCAGTAGCACCATATTTATAAGCACATCCAAGTTTAGATATAGCCGTAGCGACAATACCAGAAGTTGCTTTACTTACTGTTACTTTTAATGTCTTAGATGTAGAGTTACCTGCTGCATCACTAACAGAATATGTGACAGTATATGTTCCTGCAGTACTCGTACTAACATTACTGCTAATTTCAACTTCATCAGTTAAATCGCCATCCTTGTTATCAGTAGCGCTTGATAAATATTTAGAAGCTGTAAAACTATCATCTGTTGTAATAGATACTGATGTTTTAGTTAAAGTAATTGTAGGTGCAGTTAAGTCTTCAACATTAACTGTTAATGTTTCTGTAGATGTATTACCAGATGAATCAGTTGCTGTAATAGTTAATGTTTGAGAATCTTCTGATGTTGTATCAATAGTTCCTTCAACATTAATATCAACTTCTTTATCATAGTTATCTTTAACAGTTACATAATCAGTGTAATCAAAGCTTGAACCGTAATCAACAGTGACAGTATCATCAGATAACGTAATTGTTGGTGCTTCAGTATCAGTTATAGCAAACTCATAAGTTTCTGTCGTTGTATTACCAGAGTTATCAGCAACTGTAACTTCAATTGTTTGTGAACCTAATGCACTTGTATTAAGATCTTCATCTGTTTCAATAAATGCTGTAACATCACCATCAACATTATCAGTTGCGCTAACATACTCAGTAATATCTTCACTACCATTAACTGCTACTTCAATAACATAACCTTCACCAGTAGTAGATAAAACAGGTGCTGTTTTATCGACAACTTCTACTTCTACAATTTTTGTATAAGTATTGCTAAACATATCAGTAGCTGATACCTCAACACTATATGTACCTAATTGATTGGCATCATATGTACTATCATCAATAGTCACATCAAGATTATCCAAAGAATCACGATTATCTTCAATACTAAACATTGTTTTATCTAAATCAGTTCCATAAAGAACTTCTACTTTATTGGCATCTATTGTTGGTGCTTCTTTATCTATCGCAGCATAACCTACTAATCCAAAAGTTGAAACAAATAACAATGGGATAAACATTGCTTTACGATTTATAACATGCTCTTGCAAGTTTTCCAGGATAAATGTTTTTAAATCACTTTTCATTTGTATCCTCCCTTTCAATAATATACCCATGGCCATTATAGACCATAAAATACAAAATGTCCACACTTTTCTTAAGAAATTCTTAAGAAATTAAAATAATATTGATTTAATCATAATTTTTAAAACAAAAAAATCAAGCAAGGGGAATGTGCTTGATTTTTATATGATAGACATATTATTTTGAAGGGAGAGAGATTTATTGTCTATTATATCGTCTTTTTTTAGACAATTAAATAATAATAAAGAAATATTAACTTCATATGAAATTCTAATGAACTTTATATGAACTGTACAATTGGAAGAGAAACAGTAAAAGTTGTTAAACGATCACTTTTAACATTGACACTACCCTTATGTAAATGAACGACTTGACTAACAATGGATAGTCCAATTCCTGTTCCTTTAGAAGCGTGTGAAGTGTCTCCCTGATAAAATTTTTCAAAGATACGTTTTTGATCTTCTTCTTTAATTTTTTCTCCTTCATTACTGATGGCAATATCTAATTGATTATCGATTTCTTTCATAAAAATTCTTATATGACCATTTCGGGGAGAAAATTTAATAGAATTATCTAATAAATTTATCCATACCTGTTTGAGTAATTCTTCATTTCCATCTATAAAATGATCAGTAAAAGATAAATCAAATTCGATACTTTTTTGATCCCATTTCTTTTCTAATAATATCACAGCATTTCTAATTTGTTCAGAAACATTGAAATGAGTTATATTAGTGAGAATAGTTTGTTTTTCTACCTTGGATAAGTTTAAAACATTGGTAGCCATATCTGCTAATCTTTCGGATTCATCAATGATAATATCTAAATATTCATATTGTGTTTCTTTAGGTAATTCATGATCCCTTAATATTCTAGCAAAACCTTTAATAGATACAATAGGTGTTTTAAATTCATGAGAAAAATTATTGACAAAATCCGTTCTTAATAATTCTGTATTTTCTAATTCTTCAGCTAAATGATTAAAATTAGTTTCCATATCCTGACTGACAGGATTTCGTCCTAAATGAATTCTTGTATCATAATGGCCTGCTGCTAGAGCCTGCATACCTTCGATAACTTTGACAACTGGTCTAATAGGAATACGGGTAACAAATGTGGAAACAATCAATCCTATAACGATACTTCCTAAAGCAAATGCAATAAATGGTAAAGTAAAAGGATAGGCTTCAAAATCAAAAATGCCAAAATAATAAAGCATTATCATAAACCCACCAGTGATTAAAGCTGTTAAAACAAGTATAATAAACACAAAAAATGCTACAATGATTGAAACCGTCCAACGATTTAGTCTGCGATTATTTTCCATCATGTTTCACCGCCTTATAACCAAGCCCTCTCACTGATTCAATAGAAAATTCATCCCAAGAGGCAAAGCGTTTGCGCAAACGCCCAATATGAACAGTGACAGTTTCCCATCCCGTATCTGTGTCATATCCCCAAATATCATCCATTAATTGAATACGCGTAAATATTTTCCCAGGATAAGATAATAATTTATAAAGTAATTGAAATTCTTTTAATGGTAACGTCATTTCTTCACCAGGTCTAGAAACAGTTAAGCTATCATAATCTAGTGTCACATCACCTATATGAATCTTATGATCACTCACAATCTTTGCACGTCTTAATAAAGCTTGTATCTTTAATAAGAACTCTTCTTCATCTACAGGTTTACTCATATAATCATCAATACCTACTAAGTAACCTTTTTTACGATCTTGAGTTTCCTGCTTTGCTGAAACCATTAAAATTGGCAATTCACTATAGGATTGTCTAACTAGATCTGTTAATTCATAGCCATCTATATTTGGCATCATAATATCAACAATCATCAAATCAATATGATTGGTTTCAAATTTATCTAAAGCTTCCTGTCCATTACTAGCTAAAACAACCATATAACCTTCGGCTTCTAGTAATGCTTTCATAAACAATCTTGTATTTTTATCATCATCTACAACAAGTATAGTAATCATGTTTAAACCTCTTTTCTTATTACCGATAAGCATATCATAAAATATAAATAATAGTAAACCTAATTATACAAAAAATCAAGCGAGGGGAATACGCTTGATTTTCATTTTATAGATTTTATTTAGGGAGAGAGAGTTAAATCTATATTGTATTATTATATGTCTTTTCTTAAGACAGTTATATAATAATATAGAAATGTTAACGGAATTTGAATTTCCAATGAACTTCATGTGAACTAACTAAAATTTGATAATTTTTACATTATTTACACAATATGAAAAGAAAAAACTATTGAATTGATATATAATTATCAAATATAAAGGAGGTCTCTATATGCAAGAGAGTATGAAAAAGTATATAGCTGAAGTTATTGGTACTTTTGTATTAGTAACATTTGGCTGCGGAACAGCTATTGCCGTTGGCTGTTCAAGTGAAGCTGGTAGTGGTTATTTATTGACAGCTTTAGCATTTGGTTTAGTAATTGTGGCTATGGCCTATAGTATTGGAAATATATCAGGATGTCATATTAATCCTGCTGTTTCAATAGCCATGCTGATAAGAGGTCAATTATCAATGACTGATTTCATTGGTTATGTTATTTCTCAATGTATTGGTTCAGCTCTTGGATGTGTGGTATTAGGTGTTGTGTTTGGCTTTGATTGTGGTTTTGGAGCTAATCAAGTTCAAGCGGGATGGACGAATGGTACAGAGATGGGTGCATTGATTGTTGAAATTATTTTAACATTTGTGTTTGTATTAGCTATTATTGGCGTTACAAGTAAAACTGAAAATAGTGCTGTAAGCGGTATAGTGATTGGTTTAACATTGACATTAGTACATATTTTAGGTATTGCTTTAACTGGTACATCAGTAAACCCAGCAAGAAGTTTAATGCCTGCCTTATTTGCTGGAGGTACTGCTTTAGCTCAGGTCTGGATTTTTATTGTGGGACCACTCATTGGTGGTGCTTTAGCAGCTGTAGTATATAGTTTCTTGGAAGATTAAAAAATCGGGAGTCTGATATGATTCTCTAAAGTGAACAAAATAAATAATTAAAAGTTCACTAAGGAG
>JAJQEL010000067.1 GCA_021201655.1 Erysipelotrichaceae bacterium
TCATCCAATATTTTACTTTGTTTTTATAACGTTTGAAACATACTTCGGCAAACTTTACAAAGAAATCAATCGTCTTACGATTCATGAATCCACCATATTCTTTAGCTAAATGATAAGGCATTTCAAAATGTGATAAAGTAATAACTGGTTCAATACCATATTTTAATAATTCATCAAACATATCATCATAAAACTTCAAACCTTCTTCATTTGGTTCATCCTCATCACCATTAGGGAAAATTCTTGTCCAAGCAATAGATGTTCTAAAACATTTGAATCCCATTTCTGCAAACATAGCAATGTCTTCTTTATAATGTCCATAAAAATCGATAGCTACATGATTAGGATAGTATTCACCTTCAACAACACCATCAGTAATCTTTCTAGGAACACCATTTGCACCAGCAGTCATAACATCGGCAACACTGTATCCTTTAGAAGTATTAAGTACTCCACCTTCAAACTGATGGGCTGCTTCCGCACCACCCCATAAAAAATCTTTACTTAATGCCATTATTTCTTCCTCCTTTAATTGCATTACTAGCTATCTCTATTATACAAAATTTTACGCATGAATAAAATAAAATTATGTTATTTTCAAAATAAAATTCATTAAACAATTATTTAAGTGATTCCACATAATCTTTAATTTCATCAATGGAAGCATCATCAATTATCATTTCATAAATCTCTTTATATGCTTCTAATGATAAATTTTTTAAAAATGATGGATCTTCGCCATAATTCATTTTAAAGCGTTTTAGTACACGTTTATAATAATCCTTTCTTTGTACTCTCTGATCTTCTAATATACCTTCCATTCGTTCTGTTGAACGTTCAAGATAATCTTTTACCATCAATACTTGTCCATAAGCATCTCTTAAATATTCATCTCTCATATCTACCATATCTCCTATTACCTTTTCCTTTCTCTTCAATATTTCAATATGTTCTTTTACTTGTGGATCAATATCCACAAGATGAGCATTTTTTATAACATAACTTAATACTTCTTTTTCACTTAATTGATCAATACCTTTTTCTCTTACTATTTTATTAATCTTCCCCAATTCTACAATAACAATAGATAAATCAACATTATCATCAGGTCCAAAATCATAATCCATTGGCTGATACACCTTTACATGATTGTCTTTGTTGTTAGATACTTCCTTCAACCAATGACCTATGTATCGATCTTCATAAAAACATAAAACAATCACCCCATGATAATTGGCTTCATTGGTTTTTCCTTTAGTACTAAAATTTGTAAATACACTTGATTGGTATAATAAATTCTTATTCATCAATTGTTTTGATGAAGATAATTTACTTTGCGATTCAATATCCAAAAACATATGCTCATCTATCATGTACAAATTATCCAAAAAGCATGTTTTGGCATTATCATTAGGTCTTACCATTTCCTTATCCATTTTATCAATACTTTGTGGTGTTAACTCTAGATAAACTTCAATCAATTTTTTTAGGTTACTTAAAGTTCTAGGATCACCGCTATCAATATTAATAAGGTGTTTGGCGATAGCATCACTATACATTGGTGGATTAACTACGACTTTATCAAGCAAGGATCGAACATAAGTTATCTGTTCATCTTTTGATAACAATGTCATCAAATCAGTATAATGTGAGAAATTTAATAATAGTTCATGAACTTCATCTAGTAACTTTTGCGTATACATATATAAGCCTCCTTTATTGGGTCATAACGATACCCTCTACTTATATATATACGCGTGAAATTTTCATTTTTCTTTTTTTTAGATGAAATTTTTTTATTTTTTTCTTGTTTATTACATTATAGCAAACTTATTCACAAAATGCAATTGCATTTTGTGAATAATAATTATTAAAATCCTCATATTTTATAAATATTTGTTGTTTTGATCCATGTATTTATATAAAGAATATTTAAAACTTGATTACGCAAATTTTCTACTTATCCATAATTTTCATTTATGCAAAGATGATATAAATAGTGTTATTTGCATCTAAAAAGGAAGATTTCTCTTCCTAATGTGCTTTAAAATTATAAATAGGTTTGATTATGTCTATCACTTCTACACTATCCGTAATATTATCAATGATTTCGTCTTTATTTTTATACACCATTGGTGATTCATCAATCGTTGACTTACAAACAGATGAAGTATAAACATTTTTCATTGTTTGCTGATATGAGTCAAAATCGATAACCTGTCTCGCTTTACCACGACTCATGATTCTGCCTGCTCCGTGAGGACCTGATTGGTTATAATCTGAATTTCCTTTGCCAATGCCAATAATGGAACCATCGCGCATATTAATTGGAATAATGACCTTTTCACCCTTTTTGGCAGATATTGCACCTTTACGGAGGATATGATCATCTCCAATATAATTATGAATCGTTTCAAAACCTTGCGAAATCATATGAATATCATGATTACTAAAGCCAAATTCAAAGAAATGCGATTTTGTTTCTCTAAGATAAATTTGACTATCCGTATAGCCATTATTTTCAACTATGAATGTTAAAATACGTTTAGCCATAGAAACTCTACTCATAGTAGCATATTGATTACAAATCATACAATCATGAAGATAACAAGCCATATCTTCTTTTTCAACATAACATAAATCATGGGGAATTTGTTTTTCTTCAACATATTCGCTGTCAAACTTTTCCAGTGAAGCTTGTATTTCTTTTTGTCTACCTTGTGCCTTTAACGAGTTAATAATATTATTTCTAGCTTTCAATCTTTTTTCTCTACCATGATTACAATATTCATCTGCTTTATCTTGATACAACTCTGCTACCTGTTTCCCTAAATTTCTTGAGCCTGAATGAATCACTAAATAATGCTTACCATCACTACCTTCATTGAGTTCGATAAAATGATTACCACCACCTAAACTACCTAATGACTTCTTAATACGTGTCATATGTAATAACTCATCATGACAATATAAATCATCCAAAAATGCATATTCAATATCATCTAATAACTCATCATTGATATCAAATCCCGCAGGAATATGTTCATTAATAAAAGTATCAATAGCAGGTAAGTCAAGCTTTAATATATCAGGTATCTCGACACATAACATACCACATGATATATCAACACCTACAAGAGATGGCGAAACTTTATCATGTAAAGCAATCGTTGTACCAATGGTACATCCACTGCCAGCATGGCAATCAGGCATAATCGCAATACGACATCCTTCTAACCATTGCTGATTACATAAATCAATAATTTGGGAAATACATTCTGGCTCAACAGTTGATGCAAATACTTGTGCTGTATTATATTTTCCTTTAACTTCAAACATATTATTGATAATACTTTTGATAATAACGAATTCTTAAAATATCTAATACACGTAATATCTGATAACCAAAATCGATGCTATCAAACTTACCTGTTACATGAATAACATAATCAGCACATACGTTTTCAAAATTCACATATTTAATATTTTGTGTAAGTAACACCACATAGGCATCACATAAATTTTGTTTCACCATATCTTTGGCATCATATTCCATCATTCTACCCGTTGCCGTAATAAACAAGACAATATCATCTTCCTTAAACTTAAAATTTTGATCAAAATGATGATAATCTATAACTTCCTTACCAAAAGAAATCATATCCGTTTGAAAATCAACTGCTAAACCCGTAGGAAATAAACCACCTTCAATAATTATACGATCATTTTCAAAAATAAGATCACATAATTCATCAATCAATTTCATAAACTCTGGTTTTGTCGATTTAATCTCCAAATCATTCAAATATTTATTCCAGTCAGCCATAATCATTCTTGATTGAATCTGATCCTGACGTAATTGTTGATCCATTAACAACTGTTCCTTAAATGTATCAAAATTATCATAACCAAGACGGCCACAAAAATCCAATACTTCAGCTTCAGTAAAATTGCCATCATGCATAAAATCAGCTAAAGATAAACAACAAATATCTTTATAATTCTTAACAATATAATTTCCTATACGATACATATGATCATCAACCAGACAACCATTTAAATACTTTAATATTCTTGAAATAATTAGTTCCATAAGTCATCCTCCTATCTCTATTGTACATTATTTTTTGGAAAATGAAAATTGTTAATCGCTTTCTTTTATCAATATGTTACAATATAAATAGATGGAGGGAACAATATGTTTAAGATTACTAACTTTACAAATAATGATGATATTAAAATCATTAACGAATTAGGACCTTTTCAAGTCATTGAATATCAAAGAGATTTATCAGTATCGCCCAATGATGCCATGATGTCTTATTTTTGTCAAAAAATGAATATTAAAAAAAGACAACTATTGTGTGATTTATCAAAAGCTAATATAACTATTCAAGCTGGCGCTATGCAATGGATGGTAGGTAATGTTAAAGCCACTACTGGTATTAAAGGAGCAGGTGATTTATTATCTAAAGCGGTAAGAGGAAAAATGACCAACGAATCAACCATTAAGCCTGAATATACGGGTAATGGAATGCTTGTATTAGAACCAACTTATAAGCATATTATTTTATTGGATTTGGATGAATGGAAGCATTCGATTGTTTTAGAGGATGGTTTGTTTTTAGCATGTGAATCTTCTTTAAAGCATAAGCTCGTTGTTAGAAATAATTTTTCTAGTGCTATAGCAGGTGATGAAGGTTTATTTAATTTAGGTATTACTGGTAGTGGTGTGGTGGCATTAGAGAGTTATTGTCCTTATGAAGAATTAATTGTAGTGACATTGGATGATGATGTTTTAAAAGTTGATGGCCATTTTGCGATTGCCTGGAGTGGTACTTTAGATTTTACTGTAGAAAGATCTAGTAAAACTTTAGTTGGTAGTGCTGTCAGTGGTGAAGGTTTAGTAAATACGTATAGAGGTAGTGGAAAGGTATTATTGGCTCCTGTTTTATCAGAGGTTAAACCACCAAAAGAGATGGAAGAAGAGGTCAACGAATGAAAGATTTATATTTGATGCGTCATGGACAAACATTATTTAATGTTTTAAAAAAGATACAAGGATGGTGTGATTCACCATTAACAGAGGATGGTAAAAAACAAGCATTAGCTGCGAAAGAATTACTCAAAGATATACCATTTGATCATTATTATAGTTCTACTGCAGAAAGAAGCTGTGATACATTAGAACTCATAACAGATAAGCCTTATACTAGAGTAAAAGGTTTAAAAGAAAGATATTTTTCGGTTTTCGAGGGTGAAAGCGAAGCCTTAAATCCCCAGCTTAATCAATATGATCAGTTTTTCCCATTAGTTGGTGGAGAAACCGATAAAGATGTGGAAACCCGTATGGTGACAACTTTAACAGATATTATGAATAAAGAAGATCATCAATGCGTTTTAGCCGTTTCTCATGCAGGAGCATGTGCTGCTTTTTTAGGAGTATGGAATAATGCTGATCATATTTTTAAACAATATGGTTTCCCTAATTGTAGTATTTTACATTTTCATTATGATGAAGGAAAGTTTATTTTTGTTGATGTGATGATTCCCGAAATATGAAAGATATATTAAACACTGTTCATGAAAAACTGAAACAAGAAAAACTAGTGATATTTGTGGGAGCTGGGGTGTCTAAGAATTTCAATGTTCCTACTTGGGGACAAATTGTCAGGACCTATGCTCAAAAGCTCCATTATCAAAGTCAAATATTATCAACCGATGAATATCTCAAGATTCCTCAATATTTTTATAGTTATGATAAATCATATCAACATCAGGATTATTATGCTATTTTACAAGAAGCTTTCCAACAGGATTTTAAACCGAATATTTTGAATGATCTCATTGTATCATTTCATCCTGAACATATTATTACCACAAACTATGATCATTTATTAGATAACTATGATTATGAAGTGATTAAAGATGATAGTGATCTGTTAAGAGCATCTTCTTCTCATTATCTCATTAAGATGCATGGTGATGTGAATTACCACGCCCAATCGTCTTAGACAAGCATGGTGACAATTGGACGTGGTACTCTTCGCTTGTTTTGATAGATGATATAACCCAAATCATATTTAAAGAAGATGATTATTTAAGTTATAGTCAAACACATAGTATCATGGAACTTTTTATTAAATCATTACTCATAGATCATACCTTCTTATTTGTTGGTTATTCATTAAATGATTATAACTTAAAAACATTTCTAAGCTGGATAGAGTATCTAGCCAAAGAAAAGCATGTTAAAGATAATATGCATCCTAACTACTTAATCACTACTGATATATTACCATCTCAAGATTACTTATATAGCTATTATCAACAAAAGAATATTCAAGTCATTAATCTTAATCTCTTGAGTAATGATCTTCTGAAAGAAGCTCATCAAGTGCCTTTAGAAGATGAAATAGGTCAAAAAAACATATATTTGTCTCAAATACATAAAAGAGTGCTAGCTAAGCACTCTTTTCCATTCCCTCTTCAATAGCTTTGATGCGATGATACATACCTGGATGATCATATTCTAAAAATTCTATGATTGGTGAAGGATTTACATTCACCAGCTCATCTTTACTTAATTCTTTAAATGTATGAATGAGTTCTTTACCATAGCCTAAAGATACACTATGACGATCAGCTTCATATTCTTCAATTCTGGTAGCATAATTATTATATACATTAAATAAGAATATGATAGGTTGCAGCAAGGTTGAAATAACAAATATAATGAGATAATAATTGATAGTTGATATGTTAAATGTCTGCATAACTATTAAAGATAAATTTTCTAATAATGATACATGAGCTAATAAGTATACTAATAAGAAAAATCCACAAATGCCCATCACATATTTTATATAATTATAAATCGTCTTCTTATGTCTTAAATGCCCTACTTCATGAGCCAATACAGCTAATAATTCACGATAATCATTTTCATTCATAAAATTATCCGCAATACCAAATTCACGATAACCAAATAAATTTAATAAGAAAGCATTTTTAGTTGTTGATTTTTTAGATTCATTATAAACCATAATTCTTCTAACTTTCTTTTTACATCCAACTAACATATTTTCAATATCACGACGTAAAGGCCCTTCCTCTAAATCTGCAAAATGATATTGAATCTTCAATACCACATAAGCTAATAAATTCATAATCACAACAATAACCCCAAAAGCTAAGCAAATACCACCCATAACCAGTAATGCCATGAAATAAGTCATATTATCTAAATCAACCCAATCAGTCATATTCTCACATACAAAAACAATAAACACCATTATCATAATCATCAAAAAAGAAGTAAATACAATATCAATGATTTCATCTTTTATAAATTCTTTAAGATCCTTTTTATTTAAACCATATTTTTCTTCAATATAAAAAGTATCATAATAATGAAAAATAACTGAAAAAACACTATCAATAATCGTCATAATAAGAAAAGTATATAAACAAATCATATAAGGATTATTTGTTAGAGTATCTATCCAATGATAAAAGTTAGAGAAAATAAAGAATATATTAAAACATGTATTGATTACTAAAACAATCATACTCATTCTTTGATTTTCAGCTTTATAAGATAAATAATTCTGATAACGTTGAGCATCATATATATCACTTACTTCTTTAGGTAATTCTTTCTTAGTATATTGATTAGAAATATAAACTTTCATAATCGTATATAAACAAGAAACAACAATAACTGCCAACAACAATAATTTCATATATTTCACTTCCAATGTATATATTACTTAAGGCAAACATATTTGTCAAGAAAAAAGATAACTAATCTACATAGTAGATATAGTTATCCTTTCTTTCTTTAGGTTGAGGTATATTATCACTATATCCTAAAATACAATGACCAATACCTTCATATTCTCCTTCAATACCCAAATCTTTCAAAATTGCTTTACCTTCATCACTTTCAAAAACCTCTTTAGCACGATGAATCCAACAACTAGAAACACCCTCACTATAAGCAGCCAGCATCAACTGTCCCATAACTAAACTGCCATCATATACATGCGTAGGTACTTCCTTATCAGCTAACACAACTAAAACAGCTGGCGCTCCATAAAAAGGATCAATATCCTTATTCATGACCTTCGCATTAAGACGCGATAACTTATCACGCATCTCTTTATTTGTTACAGCAATAATAATTGGTGATTGACGACCCATACCTGTTGGTGCAAATTTTCCAGCTTCGACAATCTTTTCAATAGTTTCTTTTGATACAGGTTTATCATTATAACTTCTAATACTTCTTCTATTTAACAAGGCATCATATAATTCACTCATTTTTTATTCCTCCTATCAACTATTTTAGCACATTTTTTTGTTTCGTAAACTTTACTAAACATTAAAAATATGATAACATACGCTACAAGGAGGAACAATAATGGCAACAATTAAAGATGTGGCAGCTAAAGCTCATGTTTCTACGGCAACAGTATCACGTATCCTTAATTATGATAAAACATTATCAGTTCCTGAGGAAACAAGAAACGCTGTTTTTCAGGCTGCTAAAGAACTGAATTATATTAAAAAAAGAAAACTCTTAAAGAATCAATTTACTTTAGGAATGGTTCAATGGTATTCCTTACAGCAGGAGTTGGATGATCCTTATTATTTACAAATTAGACAAGGGATTGAAAATTTTTGCATCCAAAATAATATTCATCTCATTAGAACATTCAAGAATGATGATCTTGGTGAATTAAAGAATGTTGATGGATTAATTTGTATTGGTAAATTTAGTAAAGCGGAACAAACTGAATTCAAGAAATTATCTTCACATATTATTTTTCTAGATATGTTAAGTGATGATTGTCTAGATAGTACGATTACTTTAGATTTTTATCAAGCTGTAAATGATGTTTTAGATTACCTCGTTTCTTTAAATCATCATAAGATTGGTTTTTTAGGAGGTAAAGAGTATCTTAATGATCAAAGTGTTTATCATGATTTAAGGAAAGAAATATTTGAAGCTTATTGTAAAAAACATGATATCGAATATTTACCTTATGTCAAAGAAGATTTATTCACTGTAGAATCTGGTTATGCGATGATGCTAGAACTTATACAAGCCAATAATCTCCCTACAGCTATTTTCTGCGCTAGCGATCCTATTGCCTTTGGTGCCTTACGTGCTTTAAATGAACATAATATACGTATTCCTGAAGATATTTCTATTGTTGGTTTTGATGATATTAAACAAGCCAGTTTTACGACACCACCTATGACAACTGTTTATGCCCCAGCAAAGCAAATGGGTGAATATGGAGCGAATATTGTTTATCATCTATTAAGCCAGTATGATTCTTCACCAGCCTTGAATATTACTATTCCTTGTACTCTTATAGAAAGAGAATCAACTAAAAAATATGAAAAAGAATATAATCATAGCTAGTATTATTTTATTAGTCCAATTACTAGCTTTTTTCTATACACCATTTGCGACTGCATATGCTACATATATTTCTCCTATTTATGTTAATACGATTGGTCGTTTTATGAATCTATTTCCTTTTTCAGTCTTTGAATTTGTGATTATTGGACTTATCATAGCTTTTATTTATATCATAGTAAAAACAAAATCATTCACATATATCATACGTTATTTATTGATAATAGTGCTTATCTTTACATGTACATGTGGTATTAATTATAAAAGAGCA
This sequence comes from Erysipelotrichaceae bacterium, assembly GCA_021201655.1. GTDB lineage: Bacteria > Bacillota_I > Bacilli_A > Erysipelotrichales > Coprobacillaceae > JAJQDJ01. Next base: position 9,705 of record JAJQEL010000067.1, read on the forward strand.
TCTACTATTGATACATTAGATATCACATTAATTGATTATACCAATGATGATTTACAACTTCTTTGTGATTATATAATCGAACAACTCAATCATCTAGATCTAATAGAAATATCTGATTCACAAATCACCTCCGAAGCAAAAATAGCCATGAACAATATTATTCCTGGCTATTATCCAACGGCTAAAGGCCTATTATTTTCACATCTTATGACATTATCCCATTTAACAGGTATTTATTCACCATTCACCATCGAAGCCAATTATAATCAAGAAATGCCCCTCTTTCAAAAACCTTTTACCATATGCCATGAATTATCCCATCTTCAAAGTTATATGGTTGAAAGTGATGCCAATTTTATTGCTTATCTTGCCTGTATTAATAGTAATAATAGTTATTTTAATTATAGCGGATATTTACTTGCCTTTATTTATATTACTAATGCTTTATATAAAAATGGTATCGATGTTTCTTCTTATTACCTCCAATTACCTGAAAAAGCCTATGAAGACTTAGTTGAAAACCAGGAATTTTGGAATGAAAATGATACCTTAGCTGATATAACCAATACTATTAATGATACCTATCTAAAAGCAAATTCTGTATCAGAAGGAACTAATAGCTATAGTCAAGTTGTTGATTATATCTATGCTTATCATTATCAAAATAATCTCTTATAAATCTGATAACAAAGCTTCAAGCTTAGGTGGCAAGGCATCAATTAATAAATCGGAAAGCAGCTCTGGGGATTCTTTCATACCACTTATAGCCCAATTCACTGTCATAGTAATAGAACCATGACAATACATTTCTAACAAGAATGTAATATCATAAGGCATTTCCCCTATTTTCTTTTCAATAATATGACTATAAAACTCATAGATACATTGATAATCATAGTTTTCAACATTATTATAATCTTTAGAACGGAAAGCTTGTTCAAAGAATATCTTATCATTTAAAATAAACGTAAACTTCTTAATTAAACCTTCTCTTAAAGTAGATGAATTGCCAATCTGACGAAAAGACTTATCAGCTAATTTTTCAAAATACCAATTAACTAAATCATACTTATCCTGAAAATAACGATAAAACGTTTGTCGTGTCATACCACTATGTTTCACTATATCAGTAACAGTAATCTTATCCAATGATTGATGTACCATTAAATCTTTAATACTTTGGGCAAATATATATCTTGTTTGATCATGTTCCATCTTCATCACCTCATATTTATTATAAAAGAAAGTTTCATTGACTACAAGAAATTAATATTTTCTTATCACACAATCTTCTTATTGTCTTCTTTATTAAAATTTGTTAGAATAGTGTCATTAGGAGGCTTTAATCATGGAATTTATTAAGAAATTTGCAAGAGAAATAAGTGTCTTCGGGATAGTTATAGTCATTTTTTTAGGATTATTTATCTATCGTCAAGCAACATTTAAAGATTATACAACAGTCAGTGAATCAAAATTAACCAGCTTAGTAGAAAAAGATAAGGATTTTATCGTTGTTATAGGAGATTCAACAGAATCATCAATGAGTACTTATGAACCTATTTTAACAACTTTTTGTACGAAAAACAGATCTTATTCTTTATATTATCTTGATAGCGCTGAAATTGATGATATTGCTACTTATGTGGAAGAAACATTTGATTTAAGTGTTACATATCCTGTTACGATTATTGTTAAAGATGGTGAAGTTGTTAATTATAAGCAAGGTAGTATGACTTATTATTATTTATATGAATTTGTAACAGAGAATTATTAGGATATTGATATAATATCCTTTTTTTGGAGGAAAATATAATTAAATTAGAAAATACACCTAAGTTTTTAGGTATTACTATTAAAGGTGATTATGATGATTTGAATGAACTATATGATGCTGTATCTCAACCCACTGATTTATATTTTACATTTATGTTCATTGCTCTTAAAGAAAGATATTATGATTATGCGCAAAATTGTGATTAGGATTATGTTATGATATCAGACATGCTTATCAATGTGATTGTGATATCGAGTATTTAGGTGAAGATAAGAATAAGTATTATAAGGTTGATATCTTATATCTATGGATGATTTATTTTTTATTGTTTTTTCGAAGAATATCTAAATTTCATTTTAATGAAGATGATTATTCTATCAGCTTTATACTAGAAAAGATGATCGTATTTTAATGGAATTTTCTTATGTTGAGGCATTTCGTCAATATTATTGCGATGCTGCTAAGAAAGGAAAACTTATTCATAAAAATATGCTCTTAGCTTTTATCAATGAATGTTATAACGAAAAGAATGTTGACTATAATGAAACTATTGTAAAAATCACAGATAAAACTTTACAACCTTTCTTATCAATCAAACAATTTGATAGGGATTATGCTAAGTTAGCTAAAAAATTAGGAACTGTTTATAAAGAGAATTTTGATACTATGGTTGAAAATTCATATGGCAAAGTAAATTGGGACAATTTGAAGTTTTAAAAAAATGAGCATATGAAGTGATTTTGTCAAGTAGACAATTTAAATAATTAAAATGATTTGCTAT
>JAJQEL010000044.1 GCA_021201655.1 Erysipelotrichaceae bacterium
AATTCTATTATCAAAATTTCCTCTTTTCCATTTCTTAAATTGACGACATTGTATCAATAGAATACTTAACAATACAGATATCCAAGCTATTTATACTAATGGTAAAAAATCACATCAAATGTATCAAAAGTATCTTTTAGATAAAACCCACAAAGAAGATATCTGTTTACCATCAACTTCTAGTGCTAATGCGAGTTATAGTTTAGATAAATTAATCGATTATTGGAAAATTATAAAAACTGCCTAAGCAGTTTTTATTAGTTCTATCATTTCTTCAATTGTTTTTTTACCAAAATAAACTTTTTGTTCATCGACAACAATACAAGGGACACTCATAATATGATATTGTTGCTTGTATTTTGAATGATGGGATAAATCATATATATGTGTTTGTATAGATGGATTGTATAAGGAAAGACGTTGCGTTGTTTGCACAACTTCTGGACATATCATACAAGATAAAGAAACAAATATCTGGATAGTATGAGCTGGTAATGCTTGAATTTGATGAACGAGTTTATTTTCAAGGGGTTGTGAATCACAACCAGCATGATAAATAGCTAAAATAAAGGAATTAAATTCATGACCACCAGGAACTAAATGATAGGTGATACCTAGTGGTTGTTTTTGATCGTTACAGATAGTTATATATGGTGAATCATCAGTAGTTTGATATGCAATATGGATATGATTGTATGATGAGAATTCTTGAAGAAAGTATTTGATTTCTAAAGAATAAGCATCGTTACCTATGTAACCAATAAGATAAATATCTCTTGTAAGTTTATTGAAAATGGATTGTAATTGTTGATGAATGTCAGATGATATGAAAGTATCATCTTTTTTATTTTCTAATGGTTGAGTAGTATTTTGATAAGCAATGGTTTCAATGGTATGTTGAGCTTTGACTTCAGTAACATATTTTTCTAGTGAAGTAGCCGCAATGGCGCCATCACTCACTGCTGTAACAACCTGTCGTAAGACTTTTTCACAAATGTCACCAGCACCATAAACGCCAGGAAGTGAAGCCTGTTGATTTTTATCCGTAACCAGATAGCCATCATGAAGTTCTAATTGATCTTTAAATAATTGGTTTGCAGGCTCATAGCCGGCAAAGATAAAGATACCAAAGTTATCACCAACATAACGCCACGTTTTATCTTTACCTTTAAATACTGCATATTCTAAATGATCATGACCTCCTGCTTCAATAATTTCTGCTTCAAAGATCATTTTTATTTTAGGATGTTCCTTAACCTTATCAGCAATACTCTTAGCACAAGTAAAATCTTCTTCTCTAACAATCATGGTAATCTTTGCAGCATATTGAGTTAAAAACAACGCTTCCTCACAAGCTGCAAAGCCACCACCAATCACAAATAGCTCTGAACCCTCAAAAAATTCACCATCACAAGTCGCACAATAAGCAATACCTCTACCTTGAAATTCTTTTTCACCCTTAAATCCTAACTTTCTAGGATGAGCACCAGTAGCCAAAACAAGACCAATGGATTCTAATACACCTTGATCAGTATAAACTCTTTTTATAGGTTTATGGAGTTCTAATTTGGTTACAGTGGTTTTCATAAACTGTGCCCCAAAGTTTTGGGCTTGTTGTTTCATATTGGCTGTTAAAGATGATCCTGAAGCCTCTAATACCCCTGGATAATTCACAACTTCAGCGGTAATAGTAATCTGCCCACCAAATTGTTCCTGTTCAATAACTAAAACACTATATTTTGCTCTACCAAGATATATAGCTGCTGAAAGTCCTGCTGGCCCGCCACCAACAATAATCACATCATAAACCTGATTCATTAGATCAATCCTACTAAATCAAATGATGGTTTCAAGGTTTCTTCACCAGGTTGCCATTTAGCAGGACATACTTCATCACCATGTTCATAGACAAATTGTGATGCCTGCACACGCCTTAATAATTCCTGGGCACTTCTACCAACATTACCAGCATTAACTTCATAAGCCACAATAATACCTTCAGGATTAATCACAAACGTTCCCCTTTCAGCTTGTCCCTCTTCTTCGATATACACATCAAAGTCCCAGGCAAGCTTTCCTGTAGGATCAGCAAGCATTGCATATGGTATCTTTTTAATGGTATCTGATGTATCATGCCATGCCTTATGGACGAAATGGCTATCACAAGATATCGAGTAGATGTCTACGCCTGCTTTTTGAAATTCTTCATACTGATCAGCCAAATCACCTAACTCAGTGGGACAAATAAATGTAAAATCGGCTGGATAAAAGAAGAAGACATTCCATTTGCCTAAAATATCTTCTTTACATACTTCTTTAAATGCATTGTTCATATAAGCTTGAACTTTAAAATCATTGATTTCTTTTCCAATTAATGACATTTTATCGACCTCCAACAATAGTTTGAACAAAAATATAAGAATTATACAAAATTGCTAAATAATTGAAAAAATTTCAAATTTTGAAAATAAAAAGAAATTTGGAATTTTTCTGCGTATATAAATAGTATAGTGGCCTTACAATGGCCACTAAATTTAAAAAGCAAATATCTTCTTAAAGCAACTTATGTTGCTTTTTTTATTTGCTGGATTGGAGGCATTGATGAAAAAGATATTGTTCTTGTATAATTACATAAAGTGTTTTATTGGAAATAAGCTTGTCATATTTTTTCATAATACGTTCATAAATTCTTATACTGATTATTATACAAATACTATTAAATGGCCAAATGAAGGTCAAAGACTAACAAGAGTCGAATACCAGGAATTTCGTGAAAAAGCTAGTGAATTAGGGTATAAAATAAGTGGCTTTAAAAAGTTTGACGGTGATATAAATTTAGTTATTGATTGTTTAAAAAAAACACAAATTATAAGAGAAAAATATCCTGATATATTTCGTGGAAGAAAACAAATTATTTTAAAATGTTCAAAACCTGGATTTCCTCTTGATAATGATACATTTGCAATGATTGGCAATAGCAATCATGAAATCACTATTAATCAATACGCTTTTCGATCTAGAGAAAGATTATCAGAAGAATATTCAAAACTTGCTAATTCTCACTTTTTTGTAACTAATACTAATTATTATTCAATCATTATTCATGAATTAGGTCATATAATAGCACATAAATATAATATTGATTGTCTAGATATTGCTAACAATATTACTGGTTTAAAATCAGAAGAAACTTTAATTTTTATAAGAAATAATTTATCATTTTATGCAGGTCACTTTAATGATGGTAGAGAAATTATTTCGGAAGTTTTTTCTGATTATTTTAATAATGCTAATCCTACTGAATTTTCATTGAAATTCATTAAGGAACTTGATAAAATTGTTATAAAGAAGGAGTGATTATTATGACAGCAAATAAGAAAATATTTTTCTGGCGTACAAACGAAGAATGGTATAACACTTATACGAACAATCGTGGAAAAATCAAAATCAAGCTAACTGAAAAAGCTCCTAAGGAAGCAAAGGAAAGTTTAAAGGCATATTATCGTTATATCATAATTAGAAAATTGCTAGGCGTATGGTAAGGTTATCATAAGATAGCCTTTTTTATTTTTATGACATTCTATATCAGATATTGCTGAATGTTGATATACATAATAATCGCCAACTAAAAAAGTGAATCTTGCGATTCACTTAATGTACTTATAACTGTTCCTTGATGGCTTGTTTAGCTTTATGAACTGTATGTTCCACATCATCGGCGCAAGGCATGTCACTCATCAGTAACATAGCTGTGGCAACGATACCACCTGAAAACAAGGCAACTGCTAGTTTTGACATATTGTCAACCTCCTTTAAGTACATGATTATTATGGCATTAATCCATAAAATCATACGGACTTAAAGTTTTATTTTCAATTAATTTTTCTTTTAAAGAGGTATAACGTCTTTCATCATGCAGGTTATTGATACCATGCATGAATGCTTTATAGTTTCCTAAAATAAATAATGATTGTTTTGCACGTGTAAGACCTGTATAAATAAGATTCTTTTTGAGCATAATATAGTAATCATGTAGTATTGGCATAATGACAATTTTGAATTCATTACCCTGAGATTTATGAATAGACATGCAATAAGCATGAGTAATGGTATAGAAGTCAGTAGATGTATATTCAACAATGGATTCATCGTATTGAACAACAATGGTATCATTCATATATTCAAAGTTATCTTTATAATTGATTTCAATCAATGTTCCAATATCACCATTAAAAACATTGTCTTCAACTCTATTTTTTAATTGTAGTATTTTATCGCCTTCTCTAAAGATACGTTTACCAACTTTTATTTCATTTTTAAATCTATCTGCAGGATTTAATAAATCCTGTAAAGCTTCATTTAAAGCATCAATACCTGCTACACCATTATACATAGGGGCTAAAACCTGGATATCATTGAAATCATACCCTTCATTCATCGCTTTAGATACTAATATTTGTACATTTTTAACAACATCTATAGATTCACAGCTCATAAAGTTAATATCTTTATAGTTTTTAAAGTCATCTTCCTGATATTCATCGTTTCTAATATGATGAGCTAATTGAATGATACCACTTTCCTTAGCTTGACGATAAATGGTATTGAGTTCTACTGTCGGTATCATATGACTTTCTAATAGATCTTTTAAGACATGACCTGGAGATACTGAAGGTAATTGCTGGTCATCGCCAATGAGTAAGATATGGGATACATGTTTAGCAGCGATTAATAGATTAGAAAAGAGTTCAGTATCAACCATGGAGAATTCATCTATGACTAATAAATCAATATCTAATGGATTATCTGCATTAATCGCAAAAGTATTAGTATGCAGATCCCATTTTAACAAGCGATGAATAGTACAGGCTTCTAAGCCTGTAACATCACTCAATCTTTTGGCAGCTCTTCCTGTTGGCGCTACCAGCGCTATTTGATTGTCTGGATAAACTTTGGTATAGAGTTTCATAATAGCTTCGACTATGGTTGTTTTACCAGTTCCTGGACCACCTGTTAAAATCATAATAGATGTTTGAAAGAATGTATGGATGGCTTGAATCTGAGTATCGTCATAAGTGATTGAGAGTTGTTGTTCAATATCTGTTAGTAGTTTGGTTATTTGATCTTCATTGTATTCATCATTTTGATTATGAATATATTTTTTGAGAGTTGAAGCAATAACGTCTTCACTTTCATATAACTCATAAGGATAGTATCGATCATTTTCCTGAATAATTCTATTATCTTCTATGATATGATTCATACACTGTCCAAATCGTTCATAATCTACATCACTAATATAACGATGAAATTGCGTATAAATACTATCATAATCATAATAAGTACTACCTGTTTTAAAACATATTTCTTTTAAAGCATAGACAATAGCTGCTTCTATTCTATTCATATCTAAAGCATCAATACCAACTTTCATCGCAATATCATCAGCTGTTTTAAAACCAATACCATCAATATCTTCAATAAGTTGATAAGGATTGTTTTGTAATACATCTAAGGTATTTTCTTTATAATAATCTTGTATAAGAGCTAAATAACGAGAACTAATATGATATTTAGTAAAGAAAGATAATATCTCTAAATCATAACTTTGATGATTTAATACATCATAAATAAGATCTCTTTTCTTTTCACTCATACCTCTAACATTGTCTAAGACATGCTTATCTTCTTTAATCAATGTTAAAGCATCTTTACCTAAAGCATCTACTATAGCAGTTGCTTGTTTTTCCCCAATACCTTTAAATAAAGAACTCGATAAATAGCGAATGATTTCTGTTTCATCATCCGCTAATAAAAGTTCATATGAGTCTATTTTAAATTGTTTACCGTATTTTTGATGATAAACATATTCACCAATAAAACGATATTTATTTTCCATATCATAGTTATTCATATAACCAGTTGCTGTAATCATTTTATCTTCCTGATCAACATCAATAGAACAAACGATATATTTACTCGTATCACTATAATATTTTACATATTTAATATATCCTGTATACTCCATTATAGGTATGTCAACTCCTTGCCATTTTTATAAACCTTATCAATGGTACCTCCACCTAAACAGACATCACCTTGATAAAACACTGCTGCTTGCCCAGGAGTAACAGCTTTAACAGGTTTCTTGAATGTTACATAAATAGTATTTTCATCCATAAAGTGAATAGAAACATCATTATCTTTTTGACGATATCTAAACTTAGCTGTACAATCATATTCTTTATCTGGTTTTTGAGAAGGTATCCAATTGACATCAGTAATGATAGCTCCTTCACTCATCAACCATTGATTAGAATCACCTTGACAAACATATAAGATATTATTCTCATACTCTTTTCCAACCACAAACCAGGCATCTCCAGCTCCCCCAATATTGAGACCTTTTCTTTGCCCAATTGTATAATACATAATGCCTTGATGTTCACCGACAACTTTTCCATCAGCAATATTAACCATTTTGCCACTTTTAGCAGGAATATAATTCTTTAAGAATTCTCTAAAATCTCTTTCACCAATAAAACATATTCCTGTACTATCTTTTTTATGAGCTACTGGAATATTTAATTCTTCAGCTAGTTGTCTTACTTCTGGTTTGGTCATATTTCCAATTGGAAATAGTGATGATTGCAGTTGAAATTGATTGAGTTGACATAAAAAATAGGTTTGATCTTTATTATTATCCACCCCTCTAAGCATAATAGAATCAGCATTTTCATGATGTTCTACTCTAGCATAGTGACCTGTAGCAATATAATTGGCATCAATGGATTTTGCATAATCCAGAAATGCTTTGAATTTGATATGTTTATTACATAAGATATCAGGATTAGGCGTTCTGCCTTTGGCATATTCATCGACAAAGTAGGTAAAGACATAATCCCAATATTCTTTGATAAAATCAACTCTTCTAAGTTCTATACCAAGATGCTCTGCGACCTTTTTAGCATCATTATAATCCTGTTCCTGAGGGCAAATATCAGCATCATTATTGGGATTACCTAATATATCATTATTGAGTGATGAATCCCAATTACGCATAAATACACCAATCACTTCGTAACCTTGTTTCTTTAATACATAAGCAGCTACAGCACTATCCACACCACCGCTTAAACCTAATACCACTCTTTCCATATATACCCTCCTAGCGTTACTCATTTTATCATGATAAATGATAAATATAAAGAAAATTCTTCATATATTATGAGATGTTCGCACAAAAAAGTGATATCTTGCGATATCACTCATCATTATAATTGAGACATTGGAAGCATCGCTGCGCCAATAGCACCACAATCTTCTAATTCAGTTTCAAGTAATGGAATATATCCTCTCATACCAACATGAATCTTAGCATTGAATTGTTCATTCAATTTATCAAAGAAATACTTCTTTGACTTCATAACGCCACCACCTACAACAAAGCAATGTGGATCAACCGTTAAGGCAATACTTGCGAATAATGAAGATAATTCACCAATAACTTCATCAACAATAGCTTGTGCTTTAAGATCACCTTCATCTGCTAATCTAAAGACATCTCCAGCATGATTCACTTTATCTTCACCTAAGATTGCTTTACCTTTTCTAGTAATAGCTGTACCACTTGCTTCACCTTCAGCAGCACCTGGATTTAAAGCACCTTGTTTATATCCGTTGTTCTTAACAATAATATTACCGATTTCACCTGCATGACCTCTACCACCAGATACTAATTTTCCATCAACAATAAAAGCACCACCAATACCTGTAGAAATAGTTACATAATATACAGATGGTTTACCTTTACCAGCGCCTAAAAGTGCTTCAGCAAGTCCAGCAACATTGGCATCATTATCTAAGAATACAGGTAAATTAAATCTTGTAGCTAGCTTTTCACAAATAGGATAATTTTCAAAACCAGGTAAATTAGAAGCCATAATCATTACACCATTAACTGTATCAACTGGTCCTGGTACACCAATACCAATACCTAATACATTTTGTATGCCACCACAAGCTGAATAATCAAGATTTTCAATTTGTCTCATTATTTTAGCAGTTACATAATCAGGACCGTTTTCTCTTTCTGTTACATCTTTTACTTCACTATAGCTGTGTCCCGTTTCATCAACTAATAGAGTACGTACATTTGTCCCACCTAAATCAATTCCAATATAAAATTTCATACTTGATCTCCTTCCATTAATCATATTATACATGATTTTTAAGCGTTTTCATAGAAGATTTGCGTTTTAATATGATTTAATTTTGCAGGCAAAGGACAAACAATTGTCTTATCTTGTAGATATTTTAATGAGCCAATAGGTTTCACAAAAGTTATTTTATAAGCATGTAAGAATTGATGATTTAAATGATATTTCTTTTTAATCATTTTATTAAGCTCAAAATCACCATACTTGCTATCACCAATAACAGGATGATTGATACTAGCAAGATGAACTCTTATTTGATGCGTTCTGCCAGTTACAAGTTTTACTTCTAATAATGAATAATTATCCCTATAATCCAAACGCTTCACAATAGTCTGCATAGTCAAAGCTCCAGGTGTATCCTTACTGACAACTTTAACTAACGATTGATCACTATCTTTTTTCATATAACCAATAAGTTCCTGGGACTCTAAATAACCTTTACATATCGTCAAATATGTCTTATCAATACAATGTCTTTGTTTCATCATTAAAGCCAAATCCTGCAAAGCAGTCATCGTTTTACCAAATATCACAATTCCACTGGTATTACGATCTAAACGATGAACAGGACCAGGAATAAAACCCAAATCACTTTGAGGATCATATTCACCTTTTTGACAAAGATAGGTCAAAACCTGATTAGCCAAAGTGTTTGTCGATTCATTGATATCTTCATGAATCAATAAACCTGCAGGTTTATTGACCACTAAAATATTTTCATCCTCATACAATACATCAAATTCGATAGGAAGATCATATATCGTTATCGGTTGACTATATTTTTCAAATTTATCTTCATATAAAAATAATTCTACTACATCACCAGTATGCAATATATAGTTTTCTTTGACACGTTTACCATTGACCTTGACATCTTTTTTTCTTAGCATCTTATATATTAATGAAGAAGGTGCACGACAAAGCAGTTTTTTTAGATATTTATCGATACGTTGATTGCTATGGTTATCATCTATTATTAATGTTTTCATTATTATCACCAATGCTCATTATACATAAAACTAATAAAAAAATATATAAAAATTCTTTGAAAGCCTTTACAAATGCCTAAAATTTGTTATAATTATATATGTTAAGTGGTCGTTCACTTAATCATACCCCCCTATTATCACCCTAACGTGCAAATAATAGAGAAATAATCGGAAAGTACGCTCCCTCGCGTGCTTTTCTTTTACAATATTTTATAAAATATTGAAAGATAAAATGAAATATTCATATAATATGTTATAATAGCATCGAGGTGAAATCATGGAAAAGGAATTAAGTAGAGAACTTATATATGATGGTAAGATTATGACTGTTACTAAAGAAACAGTTGAATGTGAAAATGGACAACAGGCTTTTAGAGAGGTTGTTTATCATCATGGTGGTGTTTGTATTTTAGCAGTGAAGGATCATCAAATTATTTTAGTGAAACAGTTTAGATATCCTAATCGTATTAATACTTTAGAAATACCAGCAGGTAAGCTAGAAAAAGATGAAGATACAAAAGAATGTGCTTTTCGTGAGTTAGAAGAGGAAACAAATAATAGAGCTGAAGATATGAAGTTTATATTAAAGGTTTTACCTTCTCCTGGTTATACAAGTGAATGGCTCTATTTGTATCAAGCTGTTGATTTTCATGAGGTAAAAGATGCTTTAGAGTGTGATCCTGATGAGTTTATAGATGTTATAACAATGAGTGTGGATGAAGCATATGAGAAAGTATTAAATGGTGAAATTGTTGATGCTAAAACAGTGATTGCGATTATGTATGCAAAACAAAAAGGACTTTAAGTCCTTTTTATATACAACAAATAATACCTTGTAAGATACCAAAAAATAAACGATAAAATAAAAAAAGCGGTCTGGACGGGACTCGAACCCGCGACCTCCGCCGTGACAGGACGGCATTCTAGCCAACTGAACTACCAGACCAATATATAAATATTATTACCTGCCAAGGGCATTAATAATGGCGGAGACAGAGGGATTTGAACCCTCGCGCCAGTTTCCCGACCTACACCCTTAGCAGGGGCGCCTCTTCAGCCGCTTGAGTATGTCTCCATTTCGTGCCTTTATATAATAACATATCTTTATTCACATTTCAATAAAAAAATGAAAAAAAGACAGACTAGTGTGCCTGTCTTTGTTCAAAAGTAAAGCCATTACCACCAACTTCATCAACATGGGATACGACTATAAAAGCTTGGGGATCAATTTGTTGAATTGCATTTTTGATTTGTGGAAGTTTACGATAAGGAAGTACTGATAGAATGATTTTAGAGTTTTGTTTGGTATAGCCTTTTTCACTTGTTAGCAGCGTGACTCCTGCATCCTGTGAAAATAAAATCATATGTCTTATTTCTTCATAACAATCACTCATAACCATTATTTGGGTTAAGCTTTGTCCGCTTGTCAATGTTTTATTCAGCATTGTTGAAGTTAACATCACAGTGACTATACCATATATCACATGAGTCGTATCATTGAATGTAAATTGTAATACTAGAATAATAATATCTATAATATTTAAGACAACATGCACAGGAACATGTGTCATCTTATTCATTAATAAAGCAACAACATCTGTTCCACCTGTTGAAGCATTGCTTCTTAAAACCAAACCAATACCTATACCATCTAAACAACCTGCTAAAACACATGCCAACAATGGATCATTCAAATAACCATGAAATATCATATTTCCTTCAAAGAAAGATAACATAAACGGAAATAGAAATGATGATATTAAAGATGTTAAAGCAAAAGCTTTACCCAAGAATATCAAGCCTAAAAAGAACAATACTACATTAATCATATACACTGATATTGTTGTAGAAATACCTAGATAATGATTTAACACAATACCAATACCTGATACTCCTCCTGCAATAATATCATTTTCATAAACCAAGGTACTAACTGCAAAAGCAATTAATATATTACCAACTACTATTTGAAACAAATTCATTATTTTTTCTTTCATTATCCTCACCTCGAAATGAGTATATCAAGTTTATGAAGATAAAATTGTAATATATGTTACAATCTAATTAAAATATCATAAAAGAGGCATTATTATCACTAATCAATGCCTCTATTTTATTGAATTACCGATGGTTTATTCATTCATCAATGTCCTCTTCAAATTCATAAGCAATTCATAGCTTACAGCAGTTTTAAAGTTATCTTCATAAAATTTTTTGCTTTTCAACAAATCATTTCTAACATTATAGTCTCTGTACATGTTAGATAAGATAATTTGATTTTGATATTTGGTTATCCAAATATTATCATTACGATTAAACATGTCTAAAAGCTCACAATAATGCGTAGAAAAGACCAAAGTTGCACCAATGTCGTCAATTTAAGAAATGGAAAAGAGGAAATTTTGATAATAGAATTTCC
>JAJQEL010000080.1 GCA_021201655.1 Erysipelotrichaceae bacterium
ATTCTATTATCAAAATTTCCTCTTTTCCATTTCTTAAATTGACGACATTGACTCTAGTGAGTAGATTTTTAAATTGTAAAAATATTGATAGATTCAATGATTATTAAAATAAAAATGAAAATCTAAAGTATAGTTTTATTTAATGATATAAGCAACAGAAATTGCATTATGAATACTATTTATCAACAACAGTAATTGTATTTTTTAACATTCCCATCCAACAAGAATAAGTATATGTACCAGTTTGTTCTGGAGTGAATTCGATGATTGTTTTTCCTTCACTTAGATCGACTTGTAGGTTAAATGAAGATAATACAATTTGATTATTGCAGCCATTTAAATTGTTTTGATCGACCTCAATTGTCCAAACAACAGGAATGCCTGCTGTAACCTGAATATCATCATATCCGTTAGAATGAAGTGTTGTTGTAATGTATTGTATATCACCATCAATTGTAGATGTTATGATATTATCATAATTTGTATTAATAGTTTGATTCATGAGTCCAGTGAGAACAAGATTGTTTTGAATCATGTAGATGCCCATAATAATCAATAGAACAGAACCAATCTGAAGCATAAAATGACGCCAGTAATTTTTAAGAAATCCAACAGCTATTCCAAATAAAAATACAATAGGAATTGTACCAAGACAAAATGAAAACATTGAAAGTGCACCTGTTATCATACTTCCGCAAGAAATTGCATATATCTGCATAGATTGTAATGGACCACAAGGCATTAATCCGTTTGCAAGACCAATAGCGAAAGAACCGTGTTTACCTATATTATGTATAGCTAACGTTATTTTGTTTGATAGACTAGGAAATAAGCGTATGGAAAACGAATAACCGCCAAACATATTGATACCCATAAGAAGTATAGAAACACCAGCTATTAATCCGATAAATCCTCTTACTTGTAAGTTAATAGAAGCTTTTCCTCCTATAAAACCTAGAATACCTCCTATTAAAGTATAACTTGTTAATCTACCAAGATTATATAAAATACTACGATGAAGAGGTTTTATATTTCCAAAAGATATACTCTGTGCAAGATTTAAACCTCCACACATGGCAACACAATGAAATGAAGTTAAAAAACCTATTGTAAATAAAGCTAGATAACTCATTCTTTCTGTACTGATTGTTGGAATATTTTGAAATATCTGAGTCCATCCTAGTTGCCTTGCTATAATGTAAATGCCAAAAATAATAATGAGTATTGCAACAGTATTTCCCATTTTCTTCTCATATTTAGAAATACCATAACCAGTATTTTTTATTGATTCAATAATAGCTTCTTTTGTACAAGGATAAAAAAATTCAACGCAAACTTCACCGTTTACATAATTTGCTTCTACTGATTGAACACCATCCAAAGTTGAAATGACACTTATAAGTCTTCTTTCACAATTTGTACAGGTCATACCAGTAACATGAATAATTGTTTTACTCAAAATAATCCTCCTTTAAAACTGCTTCCATTTAGAAAAACGATAGGCATTTTCTTCTAAAAATGTCTCATTAATAGTTATAATACCATCATTTTCAGTGTAATTATCCTCAGTAATTGGAACAGGATTACATCCTCCACTTACGAGTCCTATCTCATCAGATGAAAATTCATTCTTACAATTCTGACAAATAAAATAATCCCCATCTTGAATAAAATAAGCATACGGAGAACCATTACATACCTGACATGTATTCATTGCTAAACGAATTGTTTTATCAGAAGCAATAACTGCAAGAACTTCAACCGTTATTCCATCAATTTCCGTATCATAATAAGTTGCTTGTGTACTAACTTCATCAATAACAATTTTTATGCCTTCATCTGATGTAATCACAATCTGATTTTCATCAGATATATTATTTGTTTGTTTAGAAGTGATTATTGTAGTGAACACAGCTATGATAATAATGATACCAGCTAATAGCCAAATAGTTTTTTTGCATAACTTATCTCTTCTTTCTATTTTTAGATAAAAGGTAACTAGATTTTATAACAAATAAAACCTAAATAACCTATCAACTTACTAGATTTTATAGCAATTGAATTAGAATGTCAAGATTCATATAATATTTTCATGAAACGAGAATAATACAAAATTTATATAATTTAAATTGAATTTTTTATTGACATATACCCTCCAGGGGTATATTATATATGTGTAAATCAAATACCCCTTAGGGGTATATAAGGAGTTGAAATATATGGGTGAAGATATGATTGTTGATGAAAAATGTCCAATGTGTAGTGGTAGACATAAGAAACGTAGCGAAGAAGATCAAAAAGCTTTACTTACAAGATTAAAGAAAGTAGAAGGACAAATTAGAGGTATTGAAAAGATGGTTGAAAATGATATTTATTGTCCTGATATACTTATTCAAGTATCAGCAGCTACAGCAGCATTAAATAGTTTTAATAAAGTATTATTGAATTGCCATATTAGAAATTGTGTTGTAGAGGATATTAAATCTGGTAATGATGAGACTATTGATGAATTATGTAATGTTTTACAAAAGTTGATGAAATAATGAAGGGATGTGATATATGTTATGGAACAATATGTTGTTACAGGGATGACATGTGCTGCTTGTCAGGCACATGTGGAAAAGGCTGTAAGTAAACTTAGTAATGTAGATTCTGTTAATGTTTCTTTATTAACCAATTCTATGACAGTGGAAGGTACTGCTTCAAAAGAAGAAGTAATTAAAGCTGTAGAAGATGCAGGATATGGAGCGAGACTTAAAGGTGAAGAAGCTAAGAAAGTCAGCCATAGTGAGAAGTTAGCAGCAGATGAAGAAGCTTTAGAGGATCATGAGACACCTAAGTTAAAGAGAAGATTAATGTTATCAGTAATATTTGTTATGTTATTGATGTATATTACAATGGGTCATAATATGTGGGGATGGCCAGTACCTAGTTTTTTTGCACATAATCATATAGGTTTGGCACTTACCGAGATGATATTGGCTATGATTGTGATGTATATTAATAGAGCATTCTTTATTTCGGGATTTAAATCTTTATTGCATGGTGCACCAAATATGGATACTTTAGTAGCATTAGGTTCAGGTGTATCTTTTGGATGGTCTTTATATATTTTGTATCAAATGACTTATTTGATTACGCAAGGAACGAGTAATGCTGATTTAATGGATATGTATCATAATCAATTGTATTTTGAGTCAGCAGCTATGATTCTTGCTTTTATTACAATTGGTAAGACATTGGAATCAATGTCAAAAGGTAGAACAACTGATGCTTTGAAAAATTTGATGAAAATGGCACCAAAAACAGCTGTTATCATGAGAAATAATGAAGAAGTTGAAGTTGACATTGATGAAGTAGAACTTGGAGATATTTTTGTTGTAAGACCAGGTGAATCTATTCCAGTTGATGGAGTGATTATTGAAGGTAGTAGTGCTGTTGATGAATCAGCTTTAACAGGTGAATCTATTCCTGTAGATAAGGTGGTTAATGATACTGTTAGTGCTGCTACAATGAATCAATCAGGCTTTATTAAAGCCAGAGCAACCCGTATTGGTGAAGACACCACTTTCTCACAGATTATTCAAATGGTAAGTGATGCAGCTGGTACCAAAGCACCTATTTCAAGAATTGCTGATACTGTTTCAAGTATCTTTGTCCCAACAATCATAATTATTGCAGTTGTTGTAGGAATTATTTGGTATGTTACAGGAAATGATTTAGCTTATGCTTTAGAAAGAGCTATTTCAGTTCTAGTTATTGCTTGTCCTTGTGCTTTAGGACTTGCAACTCCAGTTGCGATTATGGTTGGTAATGGTATGGGAGCTAAAAATGGTATATTATTTAAAACAAGTGCAGCTTTGGAAAATGCAGGTAAGATTCAAATTGTTGCTTTAGATAAAACTGGTACCATTACAGCAGGAAAACCTAAGGTAACGGATATTATGGCTGAAGATGATATTAATGAAAATGATTTATTAAATTATGCTTATTCATTAGAAAAGAAGAGTGAACATCCATTAGCAACTGCCATAGTTAATTATGGAGAAAAGAATGATTTAAATTTATTAGACGTTGATGATTTTAAAGCTTTATCTGGACATGGTTTAAGTGGTAAAATAGATAATCATGAAATAGTTGGTGGATCTTATAAATATATATCTAGTCAACATAAGATATCTCAAAGATTGATTGATGCTACTAATCAATTATCACAGCAAGGTAAAACACCATTATTCTTTACATGTGATGATAAAGTGTTAGGTATGATAGCAGTTGCAGATGTGATTAAAGAAGATAGTGCACAAGCTATTTCACAAATGAAAAATATGGGTATTGAAGTTGTTATGTTGACTGGGGATAATGAAAAGACAGCTAAAGCTATTGGTGATATAGCAGGTGTTGATAAAGTTATTGCAGGAGTTTTACCTGATGGTAAAGAAGCAGTTATTAGACAATTACAAAAACGTGGTCATGTAGCCATGGTTGGTGATGGTATCAATGATGCCCCAGCCCTCACAAGAGCAGATACAGGTATTGCGATAGGTGCAGGATCAGATGTGGCTATTGATTCAGCCGATGTTGTATTGATGAATTCTAATTTAACAGATGCCAGTGCAGCTATTCGCTTAAGTCGTGCAACTTTAAGAAATATTTATGAAAATCTATTTTGGGCATTTGCATACAATATTATATTGATTCCAATGGCAGCAGGTGTTTATGCATCTATTCAAATGAATCCAATGTGGGGTGCAGCAGCTATGTCATTGTCAAGTTTTACAGTATGTATGAATGCACTTCGTTTAAATTTATTTAAGGTTCATAGTGCAAAGCATGATCGTCCAATGCGTAAACGTGCTTTGCCTGAAACAGATATATCAATGGAAAAGGAGATTAAAAGTATGGAAAAAACAATTAAAGTAGAAGGTATGATGTGTGAACATTGTGAAATGCATGTTAAAAAAGCACTAGAAGCATTAGAAGGTGTAGATTCAGCAGTTACTTCTCATAAAGAAGGAACAGCAGTTGTAACTATTAATGATGCTTTCGATGTAAATGCAGCTAAAGCTGCTATCGAAGAAGAAGGCTATACTTACGTTGGTATTGAATAAGATATAGTTGATATAAGGACAGTATAGATCATCTATACTGTCCTTTTTTTGCTTCTTGTTAGCTTGCATTGTTTGTATTATAAATAAACGTACACGCCAGAACGTTAAATGTAGAAGAAAAAAATTGACAAGTTAGTTTCAACTAACTATAATATTGTAAAGTTAGCAAAAACTAACTTAGAAAGGAAAGTTATATGTCAAAAATAATAAAATCGAATAAAAGAATTGGTTATATAACAGCAATTATATTTTTTGGATACATAGTAATAGTAATGCTACAAAGTAGCAATCTTATATCAATATCTTTTTCATTCATGAGAATAACATCATCTCTTCTTTGCTTATTAATACTTATACATATCATTATGAGTATTGTTGTAATATTAAAAATCAAAGAAAAAAGATCAAAATATCAAATAATGAGAATAATTAGTGGAATATTAATCTTAGTAATGCTTGGATTACATATTTTCTTTGCAGTAAAATTACCTGGAAGTATTATTACAACAATGTGCATTTGTATTATGTTTTTAGTAACTTTGATTCATATAATTCCATTAAAGATATTAGTTAGAGGAGGAAAATAAAAATGAAATATGTATGGATTATCTTAGGTTTCTTATGTCTTAGTTTGGGTACAATTGGTATTATACTTCCAATTCTTCCAACTGTACCATTTTATATGGCAACTCTATTTTGCTTTGCACAAAGTTCACAAAGATTACATGATTGGTTTATTGGAACAAAACTATATCAAAACCACTTAGATAGTTTTGTCCAACAACGTGCCATGACTTTAAATACAAAGATTAGAATTGTTACTACAGTCACTATTGTTATGGCTATCGGTTTTATTTGTATGAGCAAGGTACCAGTTGGAAGAATATGCTTAAGTATTGTTTGGATATGTCATATTTTATATTTTGTTTTTTGTGTTAAAACTATTTCTATTGATGGTGAATAATAAATGAATACTTATATATGTAACAGAATGTATTATCATGTGTTTGGTTTTTGGAATATTTGTTATGACAATTGAAATTATGAATCCTATATCTTTTGTAAATGATTATCCACCAGAAATACAAAAACAATATTATGAATCTCAAAATAGAGTAGAAACAAAAGAAGAAATAACTAAAATCACATTTATTAAAAAGATAATAAGCCTTATTGTTTTTGTATTCATTTTTGCATGGATGGCACATATAGCAGGTGCACAAAGCTTTTCAGAAGCTTTAATAGCTATTTATGGATATATGATTGTGATAGCATTGTTTGATGTTTTAGTATTAGATTGGATTTTATTTCCAAATATTAAGAAGTTAAGATTACCTGGAACAGAACATATGGATAAAGAGTATCATCAAAAATGGTTTCATGTAAAAGCGATGTTTCCAATGATTCCAGTATTTCTAGTTGGAGGTATTCTAATAGCAGGATTGATGAT
Organism: Erysipelotrichaceae bacterium; assembly: GCA_021201655.1. Lineage (GTDB taxonomy): Bacteria > Bacillota_I > Bacilli_A > Erysipelotrichales > Coprobacillaceae > JAJQDJ01. The sequence goes on from JAJQEL010000080.1 coordinate 6,562, forward strand.
AATTGTTTGATAAGAAATCATACCACCCCTTTACGGTTATATAAGGGAAACACCACTTTGTTGGTGTTTTTTTATATAAAATAATATATAATAAATATATCAGGAGGTCAAAAATGATAGACAGATATAAAGTTATTCAAAATGTTTTAAAAGAAAATGCTCAACTTAGATATAATTTACAAAAACATCCTGATTTAAGATTTTTATTTTTTGAGGTTACAACAAGATGCAATTTAGCATGTTTGCATTGTGACAGTTCATGTACTAAAAACAATGGTTTAGATATGCCTTCAGCATATGTAAAAAGGACAATTGAATCTGTAAAGAAACACTGTCAATCTGATCTTCCGATGTTATGTATAACAGGTGGAGAACCACTTTTATATAATGAATTAACAGAAGTGATGACATATGCTTCAAAATTTGGATTTACTTGGGGCATGACTACCAATGCTACATTAATAAATGAACAAAAAGCTAAAGAATTATATGATGCAGGTCTTGTTTCCACAACAGTTAGCATTGATGGATTGGCAAATAATCATGACTGGTTTAGAAACACACCTCTAGCTTTTAAACGAATGGAAAAGGGTATCAAAGCATTGATTAAATTTGCACCAGCATATGCAAGAGTTGATGTTTTAACAGTGGTTAATAAAAAGAATATATCTGAACTTGAAGATATTTATCAATTTGTATCCGATATGGGTATTCAATCCTGGCGTATTGTTAATATGGAACCAATTGGAAGAGCTTTGCAAAATCAAGAATTGATGGTTGATGATAATGATTATAAGATACTTTTTGAATTTATCAAAGAAAAGCATTTTAACTCTCAATCAATAGAAGTTGATTATGGTTGTTCACATTATTTAACACTTCAATATGAATGATTGCTTCGACCATATTCCTTTATCTGCATGGCAGGATTAGGTGTGGCAAGTATTGCCAGCAATGGTGATATCATTGCTTGTTTAGATATTGAACGTCGAAAAGAACTGGTTCAGGGTAATATAAGTCACGATGATTTTTGGGATGTATGGATAAATAAATATCAATTTTTTAGAAAAGATAAAATTGTATTGAATCAAAAATGTGGAACTTGCGAGGATAAAGAATTTTGTGCTGGGGATTCCGCACATACTTGGGATTATGATAATAATACACCAATGGTATGTATGAAAGAAATATTAAAAAATGTTTAGAAGGAGGTTATGATTATGCGTACAGATGAAATGGCTGTTTGTCTAAATTGTGGAGGAACTTGGATTGAAGGTGATCGTTATTGTCGTTTCTGTGGAGCTAAAAATGTTGATTACAAAATCATTATGCCATCATTTTCGACAATCTACGGACCGGCGCCTAGAAAAAGAATACACAAATGTAAAAAATGTGGTTATACTTGGGAAATTAAAGCTATGATTGATAGAGAAAAGTATTGTCCTAAATGTGGTGGAGAGTGTGAAATAGAAGTAGTATTTGAAAGGTCATTTGATTAAAATGGCCTTTCATATATTTCTTGTGATCTTGTTAAAAATAGATTTTTAGTTTTTATTATGTATTTGTGGTTTTGAATAAACGTACACGCCTGAAGGTATATAATAAGAACAATAGGATTTTGCTTTAAGATAACGTTCCCTTTTGTATTAAAGTAAAATAAGGGTACCCTGTAGCTAGTAAGTATTAGAAATGATTAACAATTACTTAAAGCTGCACTTACAAATTAGTATTATATGTAAGAATATAAAAATGCTATCCCCTTTGTGGTTATATACAAACACCTCTTGATGCTAGTATATAATATAAAAATATTTTCTTTAAGAAGACCCACCCCTTTGTACAATAATAAAATTATTAAAAACAACCCCTCTAGCTAGTTAGTAGTGAAATAATTAATAATTGCTATAAGATAGGTTGCCTATTTTGTATTATAAATATACCCACCCTTTGTGTTTATATATATGAATAGTTTAATTGCTGCATCAGTCTATTTGATTGGTGCTTTTTTTATGGAAAGGTGGTTTACAATGAATGCAGAAAAACAAACTGGTGAAAAGTTAAGATAATTATTAAAAGAAAATGATTTAAGACAAGAGGAGTTTTCTGAATTATTTGGTGTTGATGTTAGAACATGTAATCGTTTTATCAATGAAGGTATTACAAAGGTAGCTACGTTAGAAGAACTAGCTACCCTTTTTAATATTCAAATAAAAGAATTTTTTGAGGAGGATTAATATGAAACCAAGCAAGAAGTATAAATATGTTGGTGGAAAAGATTACTACGACAAGACACCACTTAAACCTAATGACAGATATATTGATTGGGATGTTAAGAATATTTTGCAAGAATATGCTGAAGATATAAATAATACGACAAAACATGTCCTAAAAACAAAAGAATTTTATATCTATAATAAATATATGGAGGAAATGAGATGGTAGAAAAACTAACACTACAACAAAAAGTTGGTAAGAAATTAAGACAATTATTGAAAGAAAACAATATATCACAAGAACAATTTGCTAAATTATTTAACATAGATGTTAGAACATGCAATCGATATATTAATGTTGGTATTAATAAATTAGATGTATTACAACAATTAGCTGATTATTTTGATATTGATATAGAAGAATTTTTTGAAGACTAAAATACGACAAAATGTGTCCTAAAAATAAATGTTTTAATCTAGTATGATATATATGAAAGGAGATTATTATGAAGAAATTATTGAAAATATTATTAGTTATTATGATGGGATTAAATTTGTGTGCGTGTAACAATAATGAAGGGGAAACAGAAGAAGATAATGTTACTGGTAGTGTAGTTGAACAAGAAGTAGAAGAAACAACTGTTGATGAAATAGAAGTGGTTGATACATTTGATAATAGAGATATTGATACAGTCATAGAAAGAATATTAACATTGCCTACATCATCGACTATATCTATTACTGATTCATATGAATCAGGAGGTGGCGAATTTTGGAAAATAACTTATAATAATACAAGCCAATTTTTGTTAGCATGTAATCCAGATAATAATGGAATGATATCTTTTGGTTTGGAGCCACTTTCTTTAGATGATGATAGTGGAACTAATGATTGGATTGATATGATGATGTTTATGACATGGGCTATTGATGATTCTTTTTCTGGTTATGAAGCTTATTCATTAATAGTTAATTTTATTAAAGATGTCGATGAAAGTCCTAGTATGACTAAAAATAATATGTATTTTAAATTTAGTGAAGAATCACTTATACTTGTTATATCTTATTAAGATAAGATATAAATAATTATCTAAAGGATATGTATATATGGAATCTTTAATAGCAACCCTTTTAGCTCATATTATTGTATTTAAAGATAAGAAGTTATTAAAAATAATATTAGGTATTGTTTCAGTTTTAATTCTTATTGGACTTATTGGTGTGAATATGAATGAAACAGAAATAGTTTGTGTGATGAGTGTCAATATAATGAAGAATTTGGATTAGAGTAAAAGAAAAATGTGAATATTGTTAATTAAATAATATGCAAAAATGTGCAAAACAATGTTAAAAATAGTTATAATTTTGTGCATAAATATAGTGGATAACACTGGAAATTTGTGGTAAGATAAATTTGAAGGTGATATGATATGGATAGATTATCAAGAAAAATCGATTCTTATTTGATAACATGGAAGAATATGGATAATCATTTGCCATTAATAGTTAAAGGCGCTAGACAAGTTGGTAAAACTGAAGCTATTGAATATTTTGGAAATCATCATTATACTTCTTTCATTGAGATTAACTTTATATTACAAAAACAATATAAAACTATATTTGATGATGGCTTTGAAGTTGATACAATATTGCGTAATGTTTCACTTATAAATCCAAATTTTGAATTCATTGAAGGTGATACTTTGTTTTTCTTTGACGAAATGCAAGATTGTATCAATTGTGCAACAAGTCTCAAATCATTTAAAATAGATGATCGATATGATGTGATTTGTTCTGGTTCATTGATGGGTATTAATTATCGTGAAATAGAGTCTAATAGTGTCGGATATAAAGAAGATTATGAAATGTATTCGTTAGATTTTGAGGAATTTTTATGGGCTAAAGGATATAGTAACAACCAAATAGAATCATTTTATCAAAAGATGTTAAATATAACACCACTTACTCAAAATGAATACAATATTATGTTAGAAAACTTTAGAGAATATATGGTATTGGGTGGAATGCCAGCGATTGTATTTAGATTTGTAACTCAAAAGAATTATAGTGGTACTTTAAAAATGCAACAGCAATTATTGTTAGATTATGAAGAAGACATAACTAAATATGCTGGTAGTTTAGATAAAGGTAAAATATTAAATATTTACCGTAAGATTCCTGTGTTTTTGGGACAATATAATAAGAAGTTTCAAGTATCTAAGATTCATAAAGGTGCTAGAAATAGAGATTATATTGGTGTTGTAGATTGGTTAGACAATGCAGGTATAATTAATGTATGTTATTGTTTGTCACAACCTGAATTACCTTTAAGAGGTAATTATAATCTAAATAATTATAAACTCTATTTTAGGGATACAGGATTATTGATTGGATCATTGGATGAAGAAGTACAGGAAGATTTAAGATATAATAAGAATTTCAATACTTATAAAGGTGCATTATATGAAAATATCATAGCTGAAATGTTAGTAAAACAAGGTTATCAACTATATTTTTATAAAAACGAGAAAGGAACAATTGAAATGGATTTCTTTGTAAGAGATGCATCATCATTAATACCTATTGAAGTTAAAGCTAATGATTCAGCAACTATATCGTTAAATAATCTTATTAAAAAAGATACTTATTCGGATATTCACTATGGTATCAAATTCGCTAATAAGAATATTGGCTATAATGGTATGTTTTATACTTTCCCATATTTTTTAGCATTTTTCTTAAAAAGATTTTTAAAAGAAAAACATGATCAGTAATTGATATGATTCTCTAAAGTGAACAAAATAAATAATTAAAAGTTCACTAAGGA
>JAJQEL010000082.1 GCA_021201655.1 Erysipelotrichaceae bacterium
TAGTTTTTGGAGCGGACATTTATGGAGTCACAGTTATTATATGAGCACACTTGGTGATATGAGCAGGGATGTTGTAGAAACATATATTCGTAACCAGTATTCAAAGTAGTACGCATTCCTCTCCTGACGTTGTCAGATTCCTGCTTTATTTTTAATTGAATTCACACTATCTAGATTACCAGTAGGCTCATCAGCAATAATAATTTTAGGCTCATTGACTAAAGCCCGACAAATCGCAGCACGTTGTCTTTGACCACCTGAACATTCATGAGGATATTTTTTTAACAATGAATCAATATTCATACGTTTAGATAATTGGTGTACTTTATCATTGATAATTTGCGGCTTCACTCTCTTTAAAGATAAAGGCATAGCAATATTTTCATAAATAGTATGACTATCTAAAAGATTGAAATCCTGAAATATAAAGCCTAGATTATCATATCGAAATTTTCCTATTTCATTAGCTGACATGGTTCTAATTTCTGTTCCTTGTATATAAACCTTACCACTTGTTGGATTATCTATGGTTGAAATATTATTAATAAAGGTACTCTTACCTGACCCAGAAGGCCCCATAATACATATAAATTCACCTTTATCGCATATAAAATCAATATCATGCAAGGCTTCAAATTCACTTGCTGTATGGATACCGTAGACTTTTTTTAGATTCTTTACTTCTAATACATGTTCACACATAAAAACCTCCTCAATATAAAAAGAAATGGCTAACGCCATTTCTATTGCTGATCACTCAATAAAGCCTTCACACGTTTGGTATTGGTGAAGTTTAGCTTTGCAACTTTTGTTAACATTCTTTCACCGTATTTTGATGCAATTTTAGCCACAACGACATCTACACTAGAACTTGTACCACGACATAGGTTCATTTTTAAGCTCTTTGTCATATTGGCAAAGTATTGCAGATAAGCATATCTGGAAAGAATTTCAGCAGCTAAAACAGCCATATATTTCTTTTCTGCTTCTTTTTCGAACAACATATCTTTGACTACTATAACTTCATTTTTTAAATAGTTGAAGTAAGTCTTTGGAGAAACAAATTGATTGATCACTTTAACTCTCACATTTTGCTTTACTTTTTGGATAACATTTACAGTTGCCTGATTGTAAAGCTTAGATTTGATATTTGCCTGATTTAGACCAGTTTGAACCATTTTATTATAGTGTGAATTATCTAATATTAATAAACTATAGATCAGTTTATCTTTAATAATTTTAGCATATTTAATAATATCCTGATTTGATAACTTATTAATGTCATCGATTTCGAAACTCTTTAATAATTCTACATCTTCCTCGTTAACAAAACAAGCAACGACACATATAGGTCCCAAATAATCACTCGATCCTGTTTCAGCACAGCCAATATGAGAATAAGGAAAAATATCATAATGTTCAGTTGGATCTTCTGCCAGTCTTTTTGCTATCTTCTTAGACCAATGCTTTGCCTCATTTAAGGCATTTTCTCCCGTAAATTCAACTGTCATATCCTCTTTAGCAATAATATCACAACCAATAGCATGTGCCCTAAATATCAAGTTAGTGTCATCAATAGGAACCATTTGACTATCATAAAATTTTTTCATTTTCTCCAACGTACCCGTTTCAACTTTTAGCACTATAGGCTCCACGATAATCACCTCAAATTAATTTTAACATAAATTTTAAAATTTTGATACAAAAAAATTGATTTATCCCAAGATTTTCATTATAATAACTTATTTTATGTGATTTTAATCATTTATTTCAACTTTTTTGACACTGAGAATGGTTAATGCTATAATAAATCCACATTAAGGAAGGTGATTAAAATGTTAGATATCATATGTTTAATATTTATTATAGCTATGGCGATATATGGTTATGTGAAAGGTTTTGTTGTACGTTTATATGATCTTATTGGTACTATATTAGTCATTTTCTTATCACGTACATTATGTGAAACTTTATCATCTACCTATACGCTTTATCATTATGATACAAGTAATGCTTTATCCATAATGATTGGACAAATGATTAATCAAATCATTATATTTATATTATTATTTATTGGCTTGACGATTATCAAGAAACTTCTAGGTATGATATTAAAACCTTTATTATTAGGTATTACTCATTTCTTTTCACTTACCGCTTTTATTGATCATTTATTAGGTGGAATAATGAGTATTGCGGAAAGTTTGATTCTTATATATTTAGTTTTATTATTTGTGGTAATACCATTTAATAATAATTTAATTACAGATTCTAAATTAGCGAATTATTTATTAAATGTTATGCCTGAAGTAAGTGAATCATTTATGAATATGGGTGAATGCATCAATAATGAAGATATCAGCGATCAGCTTATTTTAAATATGATGATGAGTGCTTATGATTATAATTTTATTAGTGAAGATAGTTTTATATCAGTATTGAATGAAGAAATTATGAATAGTGATCAGGATTTAACATTGAGTGAAGATCAGTATGATAAACTTAATGATATTTTAAATGAATTAAGCTATTCACAAAGTGATATTGATAATATTTTAAAAAATATTAATATTGGAGATATTTAATGAAAACAATTTTTGAAACATTGGAAATTGATCGTTTAAAAGATCAAATAAAAAGCTTTAGTGCCTCTAGCCTTGGTAAAGAAAAAATTGAGCAGATGGATGTTTATGATGATATTGATGATCTTAATGTTGATCTCGATAAAGTTAAAGAAGCTATGCGTTTAATTTCTTTACAGGATCGTTTACCTTTAGGGGGACTTTCTGATATATCATTGTTAATTGAACGTGCTAAACATGATGGGACATTATATGGTGATGAATTATTATTGATTGCTGGACATTTAGAATGTATAAAAAATATTGAAAATTATATGCATGCAGCAGATATAGAAACACCACTTATTAGTGAATTAGTTGATGGTTTAGTGGGTCAATCGCATTTATTATCAGAAATTCAAAGATGCATATTACCAGATGGTAAAGTTAGTGATCATGCTTCAGCACAGTTATATCAATTGCGTAAACAAATTCAATCGATGCAACTTAATATAAGAAATAAAATGGATCATATGGTTAAAGATACAAAGGATTATCTTTCTATTGATAATGTGACAACACGAAACGATCGTTTAGTATTACCTGTTAAAGCAAATTATAGAAATGAAGTTCAAGGACTTGTGCACGGTCAAAGTGGAACAGGGCAAACTTTATATATAGAACCAACGGCTATTGTTAATATGAATAATCAATTAGCGTTATTTATGCAAGAAGAAAAAGAAGAAGTTGAACGTATTTTACATCAGTTATCTCAGCTTGTTAAAAATCATTATATTCATTTTCATTATAATTTAGAGATATTGCAGGAATTAGATTTTATTTTTGCAAAAGGGCAATATGGTGTCAAATGGGATTGTTGTAAGGCTAAAATAGATGAAACAGGTGAGGTTTTATCTTTGAAGCAGGCAAGGCATCCTTTTATTGATCAAAAGAAAGTGGTAGCCAATAATATTGTATTAAAAGATTATCGTATGTTGCTGATTACTGGAAGTAATACGGGAGGTAAAACAGTAACCCTAAAAGCAACTGGCCTTTTATCTTTTATGGCTTTGTCTGGCATGGTTATACCATGTAGTGAAGCAATTGTTCCCTTCTTTGATCATATTTATGTAGATTTAGGAGATGAACAATCCATTGAACAATCGCTTTCTACTTTTTCATCTCATATGCAAAAAATTATTCATATTTTACATCATTCTACAAGACAAAGCCTGGTTCTTATTGATGAAATAGGTTCTGGTACAGATCCACAGGAAGGAGAGTGTTTGGCTGAAGCTATCCTTTCTAAATTTTTAGAAAAGAATTGTTTTGTATTAGCTTCAACCCATTTCGGTAAATTAAAAACATTTGCTTCAACCCATGGGGCTATCGGGATGGCTTCTGTATCCTTTGATCTGGATTTGATGAAACCAACTTATCACTTAAATCTTAATCAGGCTGGCTCTTCCTATGCTTTAGAGATTGCTTCGATGCTTGGTATGGATAAGGATATAATTGATCATGCCTATCAGCTTAAAGAATCAAGTTTAAGCGATTATGAAAAAATGATGGAACAATTAGGCAAACAACAAGAAGAATTAACTATTCAACAACAACAACTAGAAACATTATTATCACAAAATCAAAAACTAGAAAATCAATATCAATCAAAACTTAAGCAAATTGATCATCAAAAAGATCAAATCATACGCCAAGCCAAAGATGAAGCCAATCAATTAGTCGATGAGGCTAAAGAAAATATTGATATTATTGTAGAAACAATGAAACAATCACAAATGAAACAACATGAGATTAATCAGGCAAAACATGATTTGGAAGATATTCGTTTTATGGATAAACAACAATTAGTTCCTCAAGATCACCCATTATCAATTGGTGATCATGTTAAAGTGATTCGTATGAATAGAGAAGGGGATATTGTTGAAATTTTAAAGAATCAAATGATTGTTGTATCAGTTGGTGGTTTAAAAGTTAAATTGCATCAGGATGAAGTTCTTTTCATGCATCCCAAAACAAAAGTAAAAAAAGAGAAAAAAGCAACTGTTAGAAAATCAACAGTGAAAAAAACAGGTAACTATGAACTCAATATTATTGGTAAACGCTATGAAGAAGCAATGAATATGGTTGATAAGTTTTTAGATGATGCTTTGGTGTTTGGATATCCACATGTGCGTATCGTGCATGGTATGGGGACAGGAGCTTTAAGAAAAGGGGTGCGTCAGATTCTAGAAAGAAATAAGAATGTTATTTCTTATCGTGATGGTGGAGTAAATGAAGGAGGACTAGGGGTCACTCTAGTGTATTTTGAAAAATGAATCAAAATATCAAAGATAAATTATCCTTGTTACCATTAAGTCCAGGATGTTATTTAATGAAAAATAAGGAAGGAACCATTATCTATGTTGGAAAAGCTAAAAAGCTCAAAAATCGTGTGAATTCCTATTTTGTAGGGGTTCATAATTATAAAACTACAAAACTTGTGAGTGAAATAGAAGATTTTGAGTATATCGTCACTGATAGTGAAAAGGAAGCATTATTATTAGAAATCAATCTTATTAAAGATTATCAGCCTGAATACAACATTATGTTTATGGATAATACCTATTATCCTTATATTCAAATGACTGATGAAGAACATCCAACATTAAAAATTGTTCGTCATGCTAAAGAAAAAAAAGCCAAGCATTTTGGACCATTTCCTGATGCCACAGCCGCTCGAGATACCTTTAAGCTTCTTAATCGTCTATATCCTTTAAGAAAATGCCATTCAATTCCTGCTAAACCTTGTCTTTATTATTCTTTAGGACAATGCTTAGCCCCATGTATTAATGAAGTCGATCCTAATGAATATGTAAAAATTAAAAAATCTATTACTAAACTTATGCATGGCGATATTAAAGAAAAAGTAGATGAATTAACAGAAAAGATGTTAAAGGCTAGCGAACAAATGAAATATGAAGAAGCGAAAGAATATCGTGATTTGATTGAACATATTCAATATGTTACTGCTAAACAGCATGTTCAATTTAATGATAATATTGATAGGGATATTTTTGGTTATTATATTGATAGAGGTTATTTAAGTATGCAGTTATTCTTTATGCGTAGTGGTAAATTATTATCTAGAAATATTAATTTAATTCCTGTAAGTGATAATGAACAAGAGGATATTCAACAATTTATTGTCACTTTTTATCAGAATAATACTTTACCTAAAGAGTTGCTATTACCAAAAGATTTAGATATTGATATCTTAAAAGAAATCCTAGACTGTAAAATCATCCAACCACAGCGTGGTAATAAATATCAATTGGTCAATATGGCTATCGAAAATGCAAAAGAATCATTAGAAAAACAATTTGAGCTGAAACAAAAAAATGAAGCAGCTACTATTGGTGCTATGCAGCAATTAGGGGAATTATTACATATTGATACTCCTCATATTATTGAATTATTTGATAATTCAAATATTCAAGGAGCATATGCTGTCGCTGGTATGGTTTGTTTTAAAGATGGTATACCTTCTAAAAAAGATTATCGTAAATTCAAAATAAAAACCGTTGAAGGTCCAGATGATTATGCCAGCATGCGGGAAGTTATCTATCGTCGTTATTTTCGCGTTTTAAGCGAAGGATTGACACCTCCAGATATGATTATTGTAGATGGAGGATTAGGTCAAATCCATGCTGCTGTAGAAGTTATAGATAGTTTAAATATGCCTATCACTATTTGTGGCTTAGCTAAAGATGATAAACACTCTACAGCTATGTTGCTTGATCGTGAAGGGCAACAAATTCCTATAAATCCTAAAAGCGAATTGTTTTTTCTCTTAACCAGAATGCAAGATGAAGTGCATCGCTATGCCATCAGCTTTCATAAAAATGTACGTTCCAAATCATTATTTTCATCTATTTTAGATGAAATAGATGGTATTGGACCAAAACGTAAAAAACAATTACTTAATAAATATAAGAGTGTCAAAAAAATGAAAGAAGCTTCCTTAGAAGATCTTCAACAAATCTTACCTAATAAAGTTGCCCAACAACTCTATACATCCTTACATGACACCTCATCATGATTTTAACATATTATAGTAGGGGAGGTTATTATGCATTCCTTACTTACTTCAAGAGAAAGAGAAATCTTTTGTCTTTTAGCCTTGAGTTTGTCTACGAAAGATATTGCGATGAAACTTGGTATTAGTGAAAAAACAGTGCGTAATCATATTTCTAATGTTATTTGTAAATTAGGGGTAGAATCTCGTTTGCAAGCTTTATTAGAATTAGTTAAATTAGAAGAAATTGATTTATGAATCAATTTCTTCTCTTTTAAAATGTTTTATGTTAGTATATAATGGATAGCAGGTGATGACATGAAATTGAAAATTTGGCATCTATTTTTGATTATTACATTATTATTTGGATGTTCTTTTTATGTGGTTAATTTAAGATTTGATAAATTTTATCGCGTTAATGGCATCAATAATGATAATCGTGTACTAATAGAAAAATATTTGGATGAAGAGGAACAAACATATTTAATTGACAATCAAATTTCTATAGATTTATTTATAGATTATTTAACCTATGATGCCTTTTATTTACCTTATTATCAATATTATAATGCATTAGCTGACGCATCTCGTTATGATAGTATTAGTGAAATATTGGATGTAGGCAATCAATTAGCTGATCGCTTAACTTACTTGTATAGTAGTAAAGCTTATAGCTATGCTGATATATTAATAAGTGATGGCTTGGAATTGGCATTTTTAAATCAGGAAAACTTTAATTTTGATTATGTTGACTACTATATTTTATTAAAGCCTTTATATGATGAAGATGATTATAGTTATATTATTGATTGTGAAACATATTTGACATATCTTAGTAATGATGGTGTTGATGAAGATCAATTTCTTGATATTATGACAAGCTTAACAAATTGTTACAATAAGGACACCCTTAATGAACTATTAACAACCCTACTTGATGATGGAACACATATTGTATATACACCAGATGATATAACAACTTTAGTAGATAGTACTCATTACATAGGCCAATATGAGGCTCATGATTTAATATTATGTCAGGATATTTCTAGAGTTCGTTATACCATGTATTTACGTAGTGATGCCTACAATGCTTTATTAGATATGTATAATGATATTAAAACATTTAATGAAAACTTTTTATTAAGAGAAGCTTATATATCTTGTGATTCAATGGATGATGAAGACGTAGGTTATGATGAATTTCAATTAGGCCTAAGTATTAATGTTGGAGAAATAGGTATAAGCTATAGTGATTTTGCGAATACAGATTTATCAACTTGGCTGGAAAATAATGCTTATAAATACGGCTTTGTTTTAAGATATCCGAAACAAAAAGCTTCTATTACAAATCACTCCTATGATGCTCATACTTATCGTTATGTAGGAATTGAAGCTGCCACTTATATGTATGAAAATGATTTAACTTTGGAAGAATATTTAGGATCATTATGATCCTTTTTTTCATAATTTAAATAATCATTCATAAAATATGATGAGGTGGTTACCATGAAGTATAAAATAGGTATAATAAGTATATTTATGATTACTTTAGCTTTTGTCAGTTATCTTTATTTACATGAAGAAGAAAATAATGATACAAATACCTATCTACAGACTGTTGTATTTAAAGATAGTGATGATGATTTAATTCCCATATCTTTGAATTTTTATAGTGCAGTTGATATTGAGGAAGATGTTATAAATCGTATTAATATCATGAAATCAAGTGAAATGGAAAGTTATGGACTATATCCAATCTTTAATGAAGATTTAGAAGTGTTAGGTGTAGATCTCAACAATAATTTTTTAACTATCAATTTTAGTGACGATTTATATACTAATAATCCTTTAGATATCATCGAAACTTTAGCGTATACTTTGACTGATTATAATGAAATAGAAACTTTAGAAATTCAAATAGATGGACAAGAAGTTTCCTATCTGCCAAATAGTGACATACCTTTGTCAGCTCTTTCGTCAACATTGGGTCTTAATAACTTTGAAGAAGCATCCAATGATACTTATTTGCATAATACTATACCTGTGATGATTTATCAAAATAAAACCATTAATGATTATCAATATTATGTTCCAACAACTTATCGTATTGATGAAAATACTTCATTATATGAACAAATCAATACTATATTAAATTATATTCAAAATAATATTCATCTTTTGGATGCTTATATGAATGATAATATCTTAACCATTGAATTAGATTCTAATATTTTATTAGACAATGAAACTATAGATAAGAATCTAGAAGAACTTATTATTCTATCATTAACATCTCTTAACGATATTGATGATATTCATATTGTCATAGATGGACAAATGATATCCTCATTAGAAACAACTAAAATTGCTTACAATTATGTGAAAATATAAATGGTATAAAATTCATCTATATGTTATAATATTCGCGGTGATAGAAATGAAAAGAATTGTTGTGATGTCTGATAATCATGGTGATGATGAAATGCTGGAATATATATTAGAAAAAGAGCCTCACGCTGATTATTATGTTCATTGTGGTGATAGTGAAGCTTATTTCAAAGAAATGCTGATAGGTTATATTTGTGTTAAAGGAAATAATGATTGGGCTTTGGATTTACCTAAAGAAGCAAAGCTTATTGTCGAAGATGTGCCTATACTCATAACTCATGGTCAATATTTTGGTTATTTTAATAGAGAATTGGCAATGCGTCATATTCTTGAAGAAAATGAATGTAAGCTTTTATTATGTGGTCATACCCATATGCCTATGTTTATAGAAGATTATCCTTATACTTATATTAATCCAGGATCTACAAGTCTCCCAAGAGGTGGCAGTAAACCTAGTTATGCCATTGTGACAATTAATGGTGATAAGATAAAATGTCAATTTAAAGAAATTAAAAGGAGAGCAAGATAGTATCTTGCTTTTGATTTATGTATTATTTTATTATTTTAGCGACTATTTTTATTGCTAGCAGAGCTGATTTAATGTATGAAAATATATCCATTGTTGCTTCTATTCCTCAATATCATTTTATAACAATTATTTATACATTTGTATGTAGTTTCTTTTTTGCTTATAAAATGTATATTATTTATAAAAAATTTCATCAACCTCATAAATTTTGTTTATTACTTATCATTATTGCGGCTTTATCTATGCCTATAGGTTCATTATTTACTTATGGGACATCTCTTTTAAATTCTAATATTCATATTTATACATCTATTATTTCTTGTATCATATTTCTATTTTTACTTTTTGTTTATATGTATTATTTATCCATTGATTATGTAGATGTATATTTAAAGTGTTATAGACAATTCTATTTATGTATTAATATTTTAGCTATTATTGTTGTGGTGATTGGCAGAATTAATGGTATTATTGAAATATTTTATGTTATTATAGTTTCATTAACATTAGAGTACTGCGATAAGCATATATAAAAATTAAAAAAAGTGCTTGCATGATGAAAGCTGTTGTGCTATTATTATTAGGCAGTTAAGAGACATGTCTACGTAGCTCAGCTGGATAGAGCACACGCCTTCTAAGCGTGCGGTCGCGGGTTCGAATCCCTCCGTGGACGCCATTTAATCAATTTCAACATTTATTTTATAGTCGTTTAGATGTTGTTTTTATAGGACTGCAAGGGCATAATTTCGATTATGTCCTTTTTATTTTTCCTTTGAATATGGTTTGAATACCTTTGAATTTTGTGTCATTTTTGTGTCAAATTTGTGTCACGTTTTTATATTCCTGCTGTTACAGTTAATAAAATTATTGATTTATATAAAATGTTTCAAGTTTTTTCAAGTTCATATATAACAATAACCTTAGCATTTCTTAGCATCTTATAATAAAAAATGTAAAGTTTTGTAAGGTTTTGTATCTTAAAATATGTTAGCAATTGTTAGCAATCCTATATAAATGAAGTCAACAAATGTCAACATCTAATAACTTCATAATATCTTTTATTTGACGTTTAAACGCCACATACACGCCTTATTTCAACATTAGATTGTTTTTAGGTATAAATACTCATGATTAATAAACTTTTTAAAATAAGCACGCTAGGACGTGTTACAGCTCCAATTTATCCAATGCTTTGTTAACTTCTCTTTTAACTTTTGATAAACTGCAACCGAACATATTAGCAATGTCTTTTTCTTTTTTAGGTGGAATAGATGTAAATCTAGCATATAGATATATATTAAATTCTGTAATACCTTCAATTTCCTTTAGATCTTCCCACATCTGATTATATGCTTTATCACGTGCATAAATCCTTTGTGTTAATGTTATTTTTACACTACCTTTATTATTACCTTTAGTTAAATCAATACTTCTTAATCCAGTTAATGAATCATTTAAAGTTATGTACTTATCATATGAACGATAAAATTTTTCTAAATAGTTAATCTTTTCTTGTTTGTTCATCATAATCACCTTTCTATATTCCTGCTATTTGGAATCGAAACGCACAACTATAAGCATTTCTATATTTCGATTCATTCTAGGGGCTTTTTATAAATATCTTCATGCTTCATTCGTGCTTCAATCATCTTTTTTTATGTTATAATTGCATTGTAAAATACTTATTATTCATTTTAAACATGATTTTCATGAAAAAATATTCAGTGACGGCGTGAACC
>JAJQEL010000003.1 GCA_021201655.1 Erysipelotrichaceae bacterium
ACCCGAACAAAATATCATTACTTTTCGGGACCCGAACAAAATTTGGTTACCCAAATATAAATCAGTCTAATTAATATACATATAGTAATGTCCAAAAGGAATCCATCAAATGTGGATTCCTTTTTCTAGTACAAATCAAATGTTATTCCTATGTGTTATATATCAAATTTAATATAAATACATATTCATATAAATAATTGTTAGATATTTTGTTTTAGTTACCAAGTCTTCTTGTATATATGCACTTTAAATGTAGGATTTTTTTCAGTACCATTTTCATTAGCATAATACCATATATATAGTTTTTGGTCTTCATCATAGCAATGCTCACTTGTTGGAAAATCATCGCTAAATTCATATGATATATTATAAATTCCTAAATTTATCATTCTATCAACATATTCAAAGAAATTTTTTTTGTTTTTTTCACTATAGTTCATATAACCATAGCAAAAATAGACAGTAGATCCATCACTTTCTCCTACTTCATAAGTAATGTTGTCATTAATTTTGATTTTAGAACCACGATTATACTCAGTTATTTGATCTTCCGTTATTTTTTCATCGGGATATTTACTATTAAAAGCATTTATAAAAGAATTACTTTCAGAATCACTAACATATATCACTTTTTTACTTTGAACAACAGTTTTATTTTCTTCAGCTCTGGCTTTTGATTCATCTTCGTCAGTATCTTCATCTTCAATTTCATCATTAACTTCATTTGTATCTACTGTTTCAATCTCACTTGTTTCATCTTTCGATGATGTTTCAGTATCATCTACATCACAAGAACTTATTATACCTAATACAAACACTAAACATAATCCGATAATAATTTTTTTAAATTTCATTTAAAACCTTTCCCTTCTAATTAATAAATAATTTACTATCTGATTAAAGGCTATCATAATTATGTTTTAATTTAAAGTAAAAAATGATTACAAGATCAAATTAATTTCATATTATTTATATTAACTATATGGATAATCAAATAATTTTAGCAAGTATTCTCATCACTTTCTGATGATTTTACTTGCTTTTTTTATGTTTTATAAAAAAATTTTTTCAAATTATGAAAATGTATGGGCAGTTTGCTATCTATTTTTCCAGTTATAAGTGAAGGGGTAAATATCACTTATAAAAAAATTAAAAACAAATTACCAATTTAGCCCTTTTTCCATGGCTATTAAGTGAGGGGATAAAATGCTCCTTCAAATAAGAACATTGAAAAGTAAATAGCAAAGCTAATAGTAATCCTAGTATCTATATCTATTACTAAGACTATAAATTGAGAACATATCAAGTATTATTAACAGCATTAAGCAAAATTTTTAAAAAAAATAAAAATAAATTACCAATTTTAGGTGTTTTCAACGGCTAATAAGTGAAGGGGTTAAAAAAATTCTTTCAACCAGGGACATTGAAAACTGAATAGCACTGTTAATAATTTGTGATTATTGCCATGACCTTTTATTAAAGCGAGCGATTTTAAATATGTTCAAGCTATTAACTTTGCATAAAACCAAACAAATAAAAATAGCACAAAACATAATAATAGCTGCTATTTACAAAATTGCTATGGATTTTAAAACACTCATGAAGATTCAGGATGATTCATCATAGTATCTAATTAAATAAAGATAAACCAATAATATTATTCGCATCATCATTATCAATGAGAGAAATCCATCAATTTTGTCATTTTGAAGTGAAGGCTAGAAACCTTCAGAGGGAGAAACGAAAATGGATAATAATGTAAAAAATGTATGGATTCACTGTCGTGTAATTGACAGAGACAGTATGGAACTTTTGAACTTTCAGGAACATGTACTGTGTGAACTATCTTATCGATGTAACTTTAATATCATTGGCATCAGTAAGATTGTATCAATCGATAACAATAATAACCGTTATCAGATTAATGCCATGAATCATGCTATTAGAGCACAAAAAGTTGATGCAGTTCTTGTTTATACCAGAGAACGTATATCAACTGATAAGAATATTCTTGATGAATTTATGATGTTCTGTGATATGTGTCACGTAAAGTTCGTGACATATCATCAGTTAAAAGATGCTTTAAATCTCTAATGATTTTTAAACATCTATCATGAATGATTCTATGATTGATTGTTTTATAAGAGGTCCTCCATTACTCCTTTTAAACCAATTTTGAAAGGAGTAATGAGAATGTACAATGTCGAATCTGAATTAAGGAAATGGAGAAAAATGAAGGAAAAAGAAGAAAAAATCTTAAGAGAAAATGGTATGAGTGAAGAGAGTATTAAAATATTACATGATTATGACTGGGATATCTTTAAAGCTGAACGAACTTATAAAGAAAGAGAATGTATTAATAATATTATTGTAGAGAATGCAGTTACTACTATGGAACTTCCTGTTAATAATCTGGATGATATTTTATCACAATTAAGTAATGAAGAATTATTCAAGGCTATGAAAAAAATAAATCACAAATTAACAATGCAGATCATTTATCTAAGAATTTGTGACTATACTGCCAAGGAAATAGCTTTGGAATTGGATATGAGTGTTAATTCAGTCTACTACTATATTAAGACAGTACGAAAAAAATTAAAAAAATTAAAATAAATTACCAATTTAGGGTGTTTTCGGCGTCTAATAAGTGAAGGGGATTTTTTCCCTTAAAAAGGAACATTGAAAATTGAATAGCAATTGTTAATAACGTTCCCTGTATCTGAGCCCATTAATGAATACGCCATGACATTGATTAAATCAATCGAGCGAACAATATTTGATTAAATGATAAGGCTGCACTTATCTGGCAATGACGATGCAGGAGGAATAATGATACACATGGTGAGTCTCAGTCCGAGCAGTATTGATCCTGTCGCAGGCAAGACACCATATAGGTGGGAGTCCTATAAGCAATATCTAATGCCTTTAAATTTAGAAACGCTTGTGGAACTGCAGGCAAAGCAGTCTATTAACAATGCATAAAAGTTGTTAAAAGAATTCTAAAACAGCATCTATTGTTTTTATAGATGCTGTTTGTCATACATATAAGGAAGGAGGTGTTGAAGGTGATAAATGATATTAAACGAGGAGAAATCTATTTAGCTGATCTTGATCCTTCGGTTGGTTTTGAACAGAGTGGTATCAGACCAGTACTTATTATACAGAATGATATAGGCAATATGCATAGTCAAACGACCATTGTAGCCTGTATAACATCACGAATCACAGATAAGGCAAGAATGCCTACTCATGTCGAAATTGAAGCCAGAGAGGAATTGCTGGACCATTCCGTTGTGCTTTTAGAGCAGATAAGAACTATTGATAAATCAAGAATCATTAAAAAAATATGTGCTTTAAGCCCAACAGAAATGAATATGGTTGATCATAGTCTTGATATAAGTCTATGTTCCAGTGTGTCAAATGTGTAACATACTTTTTTGCACATTCGATGCATTAAAAAATCTATTATATGATAATCATGTGACAAGCATGATTATCACAAACAATTAAGAAATATTAAAAGGAGGTATTTTTCATGTCAAATGAAACTAATGTTACTGAAAAACCTAAACTAGAAAAAAGAACCTATACTGTTGTTGAAATTGCCCAGATACTTGATATCAGCACTCACTTAGCCTATGACCTTGTTAAAAGTGGTCAATTTGCTTATGTTAGAACTGGCAGAATGATTAGAATATCAAAGCCATCCTTTGACAAATGGCTCAATCCGTGAAATGAGGTAGTTATACTATGGCTACCGTTAAACAAAGAAAAAATAGTTATTCGGTTATTTACTCATACAAAAATGAAAATGGAGAAAGAAAGCAGAAGTGGGAAAAATTCCATTCCAATAAGGAAGCGAATAAAAGAAAAACGTTTATTGAATATTACCAAAGTGAGCATGGATTGGTTCTTGTACCTTTAAAGGAACAGCATGCTAATGAAATAAAGGATGCCCAGTCAAAAAAGGAAGATTCAGATAACAGTATTACTTTTGGTGAATTCCTTGATATATTTGTCAATCTTTATGGAACAAACAAGTGGTCAGTCAGTACCTATACTGCAAAAAAAGGTGAAATTGAAAACTATATCAAGCCTTATATTGGTGATGTAAAACTTAAGGATATTACTACAAAGATGCTTACTGAATACTACAATCAGCTGTTAAGTGTTCCACAGGTTCCAAATGATTTTGCTGGTTCAACTGGAAAACTGGTTCAGCCTGCAGGTGTTAAAAAAATTCATGATATCATCAGATGTGCACTGAATCAGGCTATTCGCTGGGAATATCTGGATCAAAGCAAGAGAAACCCAGCAACGCTTGTGACACTGCCAAAGATGCAAAAGAATCCAAGAGCAGTATGGAGCATTGAAACCTTTCGACAGGCAGTTACTGTCGCTGATGATGATTTATTAATCATATGTATGCATCTTGCTTTCTCATGTTCCATGCGTATGGGTGAGATATTAGGTCTTACATGGGATGATGTTGTTATTGATGAAACAGCTATTGCTACAAATAATGCCAGAGTTATCATTAATAAGGAATTAACCAGACTTAATTACGAAAATATTCAGAAGCTTAATGAAAAGGAAATCATCAGGATATTTCCATCTCATCAGCCTCACGCTGTATCAAGACTTGTATTAAAAACACCAAAGACCGAAACCAGCAACAGAACCGTTTGGCTTCCCAAAACCGTGGCAAGGCTGCTTGTGGAATATAAGCACAATCAGGATGAGCTCAAGGAATTTTTAGGTGACATATATACTGATTATAATCTTGTTACAGCACAGGATAACGGTGATCCAACAGATGGACGTATCGTTAGAAAAAGATTTAAAGCTTTATGTGTAAACAATGGATTTGAATGTGTTGTATTTCATAGTCTAAGACATCTAAGCACTGGATACAAGCTTAAGCTTACAAATGGTGATGTTAAATCTGTACAGGGTGATACAGGTCATGCTGAAGCCGAAATGGTTACTGATGTTTATTCAAGGATTATTGATGAGGATAGAAGATATAATGCCCAAAAGATGGATCAGGAGTTTTATTCAACTTTAGATGTTGATAATGAGGCAGCTGCAAAGAAAACTGAGGATGATGCCGTGCTTCTTGAACTGCTCAAAAGCATGTCTGAAGAGGAAAAGCAAAAGCTTATAAAAAAGCTTAAAAAGGGCAAATAAGGACTCGCCCTTGCTAACAAAGTTTAAAAAGTGTTAGCAAAAGTGTTAGCAAAACCCCAAAATTACAATTTTTTCAAAAATCGTGTTAGCAAAAATTTCATACGATTTACTTAATCGGATAAAGGACTCGCCAAATCTGTTAGCAAAGTGTTAGCAAGAAATTCAATTAAGGTCAAAAATCATCAAAATCAAAAAACATTGATAAATAAAGGAATTTTGAGCATAAAAAAGCGCCCACGACAGGAATCGAACCTGCGCCATTCTGCTTAGGAGGCAGACCCTCTATCCTACTGAGGTACGTGGGCATAAGAAAAAAATATTGAATTTGGCGATGCGCCGGTTGGATGCTTAGGAGGCAATTCCTCTATCCAACTGAGGTACATGGACATAAAGAAAACGATTTAAAAATGGATTATTCTGTTTCAATAAGATCTTTATATCCCGTTGAATGAGGAAAATAAAGACTTAAAATATTCTAACATGCTTTATTGAATAATTCAATTGATTATCGCATATTTGAAGCACACAATTTTTGATGAACATATATTTTTTAAGTTGACTTTTTTTCATCCTCAAATTACAATAATTTTATAAAAGTTTTTGGGAAAGGAATGTAACTTAACATGAAAAAAATAGGTATTGTCATGATATGTTTAGCTCTCATGTTTTGTTTAGAGGCATGTGGAAATAATACAGAAAATAATAGTACTGAAGAAGCAGATACAGTTGAAAGTGAATGTAAAGAATATTCAGATCAGGAATTTGCTAATATTGATATAGAATTAACAGGTGGAACGTTATTTGTCGTTTTGGGAGATGCATTGTCTTTAACATATGATGATGGTGAAGAAGTTGATTATTCTATTTCAGATGATACGCTTTATATTTCACAGCGGGATTTTAATGATATGGTTTTGACTTTACCAGGTGATAGTTATGGTGCTGTAACAATCACTGTCGATAAAGGAAAGCTTATTATGGAAGAGTCTTTGAATGTTAATCAACTAATTCTTAAGGTAGATAATGGTGAAGTGAATTTAGAAAAACTTGATGTTATTGAAAGCTGTCATATGAATGTGAATCAGGGATCAATTTACTTTTATGGTACTTTAGTAACAACAGATGCTTCGTGTCAAGAAGGTCATATTCAAATAAATACAACTTATAAACAAATTGATTATAATTATGAATTATCAACATTTAATGGTCATATTCTTCTTGATGATGATTATTACGATGAAACGAGTAACACAATTGATAATGAAGCAGAATATACTATGACTCTTTCTAGTACAAGCGGTGATATAACGATAGAATTTGAATATGAGTAATGAAAACGAGCCTATCATCTAATAGGCTCTTATTATATATTGTTCATAGTTATATTTATGATCGAAGGGAGAGAGTTTGCTATGAACAGCTTATATCTTTTCTTTATGGAGAGAAAAGTTTGTTTGTTTTTTTAATCACCTCCTATACTTCTATCTTATCACTTGAATAATGGAAATTTCTTAACAATTTATTAATTTTCTCTTATGATTCCATTTTCGTAACAGATTTTCGATATAATATATAGTCATCTTTTCATACCAGTCACCAGTTTTTAAATCGACTAAGCTATATAATTCATTTTCTCTTTGAATGAGACCTAAATCGAAAAAATAAAGGGCTGAAACAATATCAGGGCGCATAAAAAAACCTCCTGTTTCATTTTATGAAACAAGAGAATTTTTATACTTATAGTTCTTTATCAACACGTTCATCGTTTTCTTTAACAATTCTTGCAGGTACGCCAACAACTGTACAATTAGGAGGCACATCAGTACGAACGACAGAAGATGCACCAACAATACTATTTTCACCCAATGTGACGGCACCGAGGATTTTTGCCCCCGCAAAAACAATAACGTTATCCTCTAAAGTAGGGTGTCTTTTTACTTTATGTTCGCCAGTTCCAACACCACCTAATGTAACGCCTTGATAAAGTGTACAATTATCACCTATAATAGTTGTTTCACCAATCACAACGCCCATCCCATGATCGATAAAAAACCTCTTGCCGATTTGAGCCCCTGGATGGATTTCAATGCCTGTTAAAAACCTTGCTATTTGAGAAATAAATCTAGCTATTAACTTAAAATGATGTATCCATAAGAAATGAGTAATACGATAGAAAAACATTGCATGTACGCCAGGATAATTGATAACAACGTTTAATGGATTGCGAGCCGCTGGATCCATTTCAATAACTCTAGAAACTAACCCTTTACCCATATGATCACCCCTTTTCATAGTACTTATTTAAACATAAATTACAAAAACTCTCAATTAAGGTTATAATTTTTTTGTATACTTAACATAATATTACAAAAAATGTATAGTTCTAATTTGTTATGTGAAACATATTATAATATAAAGGATGGTGATAATATGTTTGATTTTAAAAATATGAATCATAAATTACAAAAGATAACATATATCTATTTTGAAAAATGTTGTCAGGAGCATCAAATTATTATTAGTCAGAATACGTTAGAAATAATATTAAAAATTATTCAGAATAATCCCTATTCACTTATGAATGAAGAATATTATCCAATACTATTATCAGAAATAGGTAAAGAAACTAATATTGACATTGTTGATAAAATCAAGCCGATGATTGTGGAAAAATATTTATTGGAGCTACTAGTGTAGCTTTTTTGTTTTTGACATGTTAGAATAGGAAATAATAAAGATAGGTGATGAAAAATGAAAACAATTGCTATTGTGGCAACTGGAGGAACGATTGCAGGAGTCGGAAAAGCAGGCAAGACAGTGGCTTATCATGCGGGTGAGATTAATATTAATCAGATTATTGAATCTATACCAATGCTTAAGGATTTGGCAAATATAAAAGAATATCAGGTTTTAAATGTTGATAGTAATGAAATGAATCCGTATAGATGGATAGAATTATCTAAAACGATTAACGAATTATTGTCCAACAATAATATTGATGGTGTTGTTGTGACTCATGGTACTGATACTTTGGACGAAACAGCTTATTATTTGACACTCACAATTAATAGCCATAAACCAGTAGTTATAACAGGTGCAATGCGACCAGCATCAGCAACGAGTACTGATGGGCCTTTTAATTTATATGAAGCAGTTGCCTTAGCTATTCATAATGAAGCTTATGGACAAGGCGTAATGGGTGTTTTTTCTAGTACCATTTATTCTGGTAGAGATATTCAAAAAGTCAATAATTTCAAAGTTGATGCTTTTGATCAAAAAGCTTTAGGATGTTTAGGTTACATGCAGGATCAAGAGGTTTATTTTTATTCTAAAACCTTTAAAAAACATACATATTTATCTAGATTTTCTAAACAAGACATAAAGGAATTGCCAAATGTTGGTATTGTTTATTTTTATGCTGGTGCTTCTTCTCAAATACTTTATGATATGGCTCATTATCATCAAGGTATTATTATTACGGGTTCAGGTAGTGGTAATTATAGTCAGGAGTGGTTAAAAGCTATTGAAGATTTGTCACAACAGGGAACAATTTTTGTAAGATGTTCAAGGGTAACGCAAGGTATTATTTTTAATGATGAAATCTTCGATCCACATCATTTGTGTATTCCTGGAAATACTTTAACACCACAAAAAGCCAGAGTTTTATTGATGCTTTCGTTAAGTCAAACACATGATATTGATGAAATTAGACATATTTTTAATGAATATTAAAAATTAAGACAACATATAATTCATTGGTGATATAATGATTTTAAATAGTGATGAAGCGAAAACATGCTTATGGTGGGGGATAAATCCATTTCTTAAAAAATATCATATGCATATTAATGAATTATATTTGAAACTGCATCAATTTTTAATAATCGAAGCTAATATAGAATATGCTTCTAATATCATGCATATTCAAGGTACATGTGATATAAGTTATCAGGAAAAATATCTTATTTTCAAAGATATTAAAGGGACTGTCGATTATTTATTTATATCTTTAAATCTATTATCATTATTACAACAGTATATTCATGATGAACATATGATATTTTACGATAATAATATATATTATCAGATAGATTTACCGATAAAACAATTAATCATTGAAGATAAACATTTAAATATAAAACTTGATGAAATGTAGATGTTTCATCTTTTTTTCGTTATAATAGATGTAAGGAAGGTGTAAAGATGAGACAATATATTTTATCAATTGATCAAGGTACAACAAGTACGCGTGCGATTCTTTTTGATCAAAAAGGCCAGTTATGCTTTGTTTCACAAAGAGAATTTCCCCAATATTTTCCGCATCCTGGTTGGGTGGAACATGATGCAAAACAAATTTTACAATCTGTTATAGAAGTTGTACAGCATTTATTTATCGAAAACAATGTTAAACCTGAACAAATTGCTGGTATTGGTATTACTAATCAGCGTGAAACAACAGTTGTGTGGAACAAATATACAGGAGAACCAGTGTATCATGCGATTGTATGGCAATCAAGGCAGTCACAACCTATATGTGATGCTTTAATTGAAAAGGGTTATGCTTCTTATATTCAAGATAAGACAGGACTATTGATTAATCCTTATTTTTCCGCTAGTAAGATTCGTTGGATATTAGATCATGTGGATGATGATCCTAATGATTTGTTATGTGGAACTATTGATAGCTGGCTAGTATGGAAGCTAACAGGAGGTAAAGTTCATATTACCGATTATACTAATGCTTCAAGAACTTTATTGTATAATATTTATGATTTAAAATGGGACGATGATTTATTAAAACTATTTGATATTCCTAAATCCATGTTACCTGAAGTAAAGGATTCATCTTGTATATACGGATATACTGATGAAACATTAATTGATGGTGTTCACTTTAAAGCACCAATATGTGGTATTGCTGGGGATCAGCAGGCTTCATTATTTGGTCAAGCATGTTTTCATAGCGGTGATGTTAAAAATACATACGGTACTGGTTGCTTTGTTTTGATGAATACTGATAAGCCTGTACAATCTCAAAATGGTTTATTAACCACAATTGCCTGGGGATTGGATGGTAAAGTGACTTATGCTTTAGAGGGTTCTGTATTTGTTGGTGGTAGTGTTATGCAATGGTTACGTGACGGCATGCATTTATTTGATGATGTTTCAGTAAGTGAAAAAATGGCTTTGACTTTAAATGATAATGAAGGTGTTTATTTAGTACCAGCATTTGTTGGCTTGGGTACACCATATTGGGATAATGATGTCCGTGGAACGATGTTTGGCTTAACACGTGGAACAACACCAAACCATATTGTACGTGCTGCTTTAGAGGCTATTGCCTATCAAAGTAAAGATGTAATTGATACTATGCAAAAAGAAGCACATATTAATCTTGAACATTTAGCTGTTGATGGAGGTGCTACTAATAATAATTTTTTAATGCAATTTCAAAGTGATATCCTTAATATTGAAATTGTTAGACCTCATGTTTTTGAAACGACAGCTTTAGGTGTTGCCTATTTAGCTGGTTTAGCAGTTGGTTTTTATGAAAGTTTAGATGATATAACACGTATGCATTTGATTGATAAAAGATATCAGCCTAAAATTGATGTTCTTACAAGAGATAAATATTATCAAGGATGGTTGAAAGCTATTGCCGCTACTCGTGTCTTTAAATGAGATTTCTTAAGGGAATCTCTTTTTTATTGTGTGATTATATATGCAATTTTACAGTCTAAATGATATTTGCGAATATGAAAAATAATGTAATTTTATAAAATTGCTTATTCTATATTATTTATTTAAATAATGTGAATATTATATCTATATTTCATACTTTTTTATTGTATTATAGTAGATTTTTATAAAAAATAATTTGAACTTGAAATATTGTTTAATAATTAAGGCAGTTTTAATACAAAATAAATTTTTTAATCGTTCATAATAATTGCAGTTTGAAATATAGTTTGCTATAATGTAATTGAAATAAAAAATATTCA
>JAJQEL010000027.1:0-6779 GCA_021201655.1 Erysipelotrichaceae bacterium
TTATTTTTATAACGTGAATTTCATGCTAATACTATTTCCATAAATATTGGTTAATTAGATAAAACAAAAAGACTCGTTTTAAAATTACCGAGTCTTTTAATAATATTCTAATCAAATATATATCAAATCATTCATTACAATTTCTTCAGCACAATGTCTGATATAATTCATTTCCTGCATCCATTTTATTGGATCTTTTTCTTTTAATTCATTGTTAATATTCCATTTGTTTTTATACTGATTGATTAATAAATCATACATATCATTAGCTTCCTCATCTATCTTTTGTATATGATTATCTAATTCATTTTTGATTAAAAGCTGTACATAAACTGATGGACATTGTTCCTTAAGATACTGTTTTCTTAATATTCCAAATCGTGTTAATTCTCTATAATTATCTTGCATCCTGAGTTCTCCTTTTACTTTTATCTAAATTTATTTCATCAATATACTTTTTCATATGAGTCGATCTTTCTTCAATTAAATCACAATATTTCAGCTCTTCATTTAATTTTCTGATTGATGGTGTTAATTGTTTTGCTTTAGCTTTTAATTCATCTTTTTCTTCATCACTGTCACAGCTTCTTACTTTGTTTCTATATTGCTGTCTTAATGATATAAGTGATTCAACCTGACTGGTTAATTTTTTCTTATGATCATTCAATTCTACAATTGTATTAATCTTATTTTTACAAAGTATGACAACCTGATGTGAAATCTCATCAAGCTTTTTTAATGCTTCAATCTGTTCTTTACGATACATTTTATTAACTGGGTGAGCCTGATTTTTTGGAATGATTCTTAAAATATAAAGGTAGTGAAAATATAATTTTTGTAGTCCACTTAATTCTCTTTTTTCATATTTTTGATAATAAGGTCTTATATCAAAACCAATATTAGTGAACATATAAAATGGATCAGACTTGGTTTTATTTGGATTGCTAAGTTTGTCTCTAATACCTTCATTTGTATATTCATCACCTAATGATTTTAGTCTTATAAACTTATTATGATGAAGTGGTTTTACTGAAATATTTTTATTAGTTATCTTGATTTCATAGCCTAATAATTCAAGTTCACGATAAAACTGTTTATCATAATAGCTTAATGATAATGCATCATCGACATCCTCTTTGACAATACTTCTTAATGTTCTTTCATGAAAATGCTGACTTCTTGATTTGCCTTTATGTGTTTTATTTTCTATAACAGATAAGTTGTGTTCTCTGCATATTTCATCAGAAATATTTCGCATTCTTTGAATATCGCTATAGGTATTGCTGTAACGTTTTCCATCCACAAATGATGTAGAGTTAATCAAAAAGTGATTATGAATATTATCAGTATCGAGATGTGTTGATACAATAACCTCGAATCGATCTCCCCACATTTTCTGTGCATATTCAACACCTATCTGATGAGCTAAATCAGCATCTACTTCATCTTCTTCAAACGACTGATAGCCATGAAATGCCAGTATTTCACTTTTGTCATTGAAGTGATTTTTGGTATTAACCATACTGGTTTTTGGATCATCGAAGGAACAGTTTATATAAGAAACATATCTTTTTTCGATTGTTTTTTCATCTCTAGATATATAGTTAATTGCTGCATCCAGTCCTGTTGTCTTATCAGGATTAGATACATAATTAACCAGATGGTCTAATCGACTTTTAACTGCCCATAGGGCTGTTGTTGCCATGATGATCACCTCTAATCGTTGCTTCTGTTGAAGCTATAAGCTCTTTTAATTGATTTAAAACGTTTGTAGCATCTCTTTCTATTAAAGGTTCCTGATAAGCTAATCTAACCAATTGATTGAGATTATTTCCAATTGCATTGAAAGAATTTATAAGTTTTTTATATTCAATTGGAGGCAGTTCTGTTGGCTTGTTATTCAACAAAACTGCTCTCATATATGACTCTCTGGAAGGATAACCAGATAGCTTTACATAATCATCTAATTGCTCAAGTTCTTCATTAAAGAATCTAACTTTGACTTCCTTTTCACGTTTCATATCGTCATCAACTCCTCATTTTGGGTCTTAGGGTCATCCCTAAATTTTTGTAATCTGGCCCCTGATTACGCTGCTTGCTCTGATACAATAATCATCTGTTTTTACTTTCAACGATGTGACGATTATGACGATTATGACGCAATGACAGTTTTCTAGGGGCAGGGTATAAAGTACAGCGCTAAAATTGCGTCATAGCGTCATTACTGTCATTTGTGTCATCAATATCATCATCACCATAATAAACAAGACTCACCTGTCTAGAATGTGTTGATCTTCTTAAATTCGTATATCGAATAAAATAAGTTTCAAGAACTATCTTGTTATGATCTAATAACCATCTTAGATGTACTCCTTTGTTATAACTCACATGTGCAGCTACACCCAGCTTTTCTAATGAACCACAATATTTACCATGCTCTATAACATAACGGATAATTAACATAAGGTCTGGATCAATTTCTTGAACTTCAGTATCATCTTTAATAGTTTCAAAACACATATGCTCATCCTGCTTAAGACAAATCATATCAGTTCGAATATTCTTTCCATCAATATAGAACATTCTTACATCAGGATTTTGTTGGTTCCTTAATAACATCAATAAACCATCAGCAGCTGCAGCTGTTCCAGCTGAACCACTAATATTAGTAAATACATTATTGTAATTAACATTCTTAATAGTATGCATAACTAACACTATAGATATATGATACTTTAATCCCAGTTCATGAAAGTATGTCAATTCCTTATATTCAATTGTATAGGTTCTTTCATTCATCTCTCTTATTTTTTCAAATGTATCAACAATAACTGCTTTTAGATTAGGATTGAAATAACGATAATTAATAATCTTCTCCTCCAGATTAAAATCATTTTGATAAGGTGAACAAATCTCTATATCATAACCATCTTCTATCTCATAAGACGAATTTCTTAATCGTTCAATCTGATTATTTTCTGGATCCTCAAAAGCCAAATAATAAACATTGCCCTTATGACATTGATAGCCTAAAAACTGTCCTCCTTTAGCAATTGTATTAGACATCTGCATGCAAAAGAAAGTCTTGCCTGTTTTCGCTGGTGCTGCAAATAAAACCACACCAATAGGTAACATTCCCTCTATAACATCAGAGCTCTCTTTTAATTCCTGCTTACTCATGGTCAAAGCACTTTTCCATGTAACATTATGTTGATCAGAATATTCAGGAGGTGGCGAAGGAGAATCTTCTCCACCTTCTAAAAATTCATAAACAGCTTCATTAGCCTTAGCAATAGGATTATCCTTTACAATTTTGTATGCGATATCACCTATTATACTTCCAGCACCCATTACATAACTATCTTCACCATGAACATCAATGTCCTTATAAATATTTAATTTAGTTTCTACCTTTTTTTCAACATAGAAATATAAGTGCCATCCTTTTTTCGGTGTTTGAACCACTAACGTGGATGGTAATAAATCGAAAAATTTCTTTATAGCATCATCTTCAAGTTGCTTTAGATTTTTTACATCAATAATAATTAAACCATGACCAGTTCTTAAACCTATATTGTAATTGCTATTATGATTCCACCAGCCCATAATTTGATTAACATCATCACTAGCATCATCATTCCATGATTCAATAGCTGGTATACAGCTCGTCTGAAACATAGGAAAAACTTTTATTTCCTCTTTAGCATAATCTAATGCTTTATCTAATAAACTACTCATCATCAGCACCATACCATTTCTTGCAAAAATATGCTCTTGAAACTTTTCCTGCTATAGTAAGATAACCGTCTTTTTTTAAATCATTATTCAACTGTTTAATGATTTGGTATGCTTTACTAGAACTAACTCCCAACAATTGTGAAACTTCTTTTGCATCAATATATACACTTTTACTACTCATAACTAACCTCCTACATTTTTAATATATCAATAACATTTACACCTAATGCATTAGCAATTCTCTCAATTGTTTTTGAATTACCATATCTTTTGTTGTTAAGTAAAGCTATAACTGTACTATAAGATAGGTTGTTTTCCAAGCAGAATTGTCTAACACTTATATTTCTTTGAGCCAACAATACTTTGACTTTTATCGTATCGATTTTCATCTTTCCTCACCTCCTGAATATATGTACAAAAACAACCTAATTCGAGTTATCTTATATGCATATATTATCATTTTTAGGTAATATGTCAATACATAAAATACTTATATTGAGTTATTTTAGCTATTATTTTTCCTATTTTAAGTAATTTATTATTTACTTTTATATTATAATTGTTTATAATGAGAATGAAAGGAGGAAAAAATGACTAGCTTTTCTAGAATATTGAAAAGAGAAAGAATAAAAAAAGGATTAAGCAAAGCTGATATGGCTAGAAAATTGAATATACCATATACTACTTATCAAAATTACGAAAATGGCCGTGAACCAAAAATAGATGTTATCATCTCCATTGCCGAAAAATTAGATATTGATCCAAACGTATTTTTCGTATCATATGATACAGATGTCACTTCTAATCGTTCTTATCGTTCTAGACGCTATAACCGTACTAATCGTACAAATCGTACTAATCATACTGGTCTAAATGATTCTAAGCATACTAATCAACTAAATACAGATAATGTTTTTGCACAAAATCCTGAACTCAGATATATTTTTTTATATGATTCAAAAAAATTTTCTATAATGAAAGAAAGAGTTGATAAGAATTACGACGATTTAGAAACAAGATATTTCAAATTACATACTCTTTTAAAGGATTTTGAAAACGAACTCAAAAATTTTAGAAATGATTTTTTTATTAGAAATGAGCAGGAAAGAATCAATGAAACTTTTAATTCTTTATATGATATTATTGAAAAAAGTTATGATGATGCTGAATATTTTTGTCAAGAAATTACTTATGAATCACAATATATGAATAAATCTACTATAAATCGATTTAAGAAAAATAATCCCGACTACAAGAAACAGATTCTTAAAGGATTTTTTCATGATGATCCAGAGTTCGAATTAGATACAGAAAATGAAGCATTTATTGATCGATTATATCAGCTTACATTAACCGTTTATCTTATTTAAGCTTTTTCTGACAATTAAAAAACACCCTAGCAGCCAACTAGAGTGTATCGCATGAAAAAATTACCGACCAAAGCAAATTTTTCATGCTCCAATTTTAACACGAAAAGGAGCAAAAAACAATGTCAACTTATTATGATGAAAAAACCAAGTCCTGGTATTGTAAGTTTTACTATACAAATTCTGCAGGCGAACGAAAGCAAAAAAAGAAAAGAGGCTTTACATTACAACGTGAAGCCAAGAATTGGGAACGCACATTCCTAGAGCAAGAAAGCAACAATCTTGATATGCCATTTCAAAAATTTATAGAATTATATCAAGAAGACATGAATCATCGTTTAAAGCCAAAAACAGTTCATGTTAAATCACATATTATAAACAAACATATACTGCCTTATTTTAAAGATAAACAAATGAATAATATTAAACCAATGGATATAAGAAGATGGCAAAATAAACTGATGTCTAAAAATTATTCGCAGGCTTATTTAAAGAAGATTAATGGTATTCTTAATGCTATATTTAACTATGCTGTTAAATACTATGATTTAAAAGATAATCCTTGTACTAAAGCTGGTAGCATTGGTAGTCATAAAAGCAAGGAAATGGTTATATATACCCATCAGGAGTTCAAAAAATTACTTGAAAATGTTACTGATTATACTGACTATACTATATTTTCATTATTATTCTATACAGGAATGCGAAAAGGTGAGCTATTTGCACTTCAAAAGAAAGATATTGATTTAAAAAAAGGTATAATCAACATTAATCAGTCCTATCAAAGAATTGCTAAAAAAGATGTTTTTACTTCTCCTAAGACAGATAATAGTATTAGAAAAATTGATATACCACCATTTCTTATCAAAATTGTTGCTGATTATATTGACCTCAATTATAAATTAAAAGACAATGATTACATTTTCTTACACCATTATGTAAAAGCTAGAGGACGTTTGATTGCAGCACAAAAGAAAGCTGGTCTCAATCAAGATTTCACTATCCATTGTTTTAGACATAGTCATGTATCTTTGTTAATAGAAATGGGATATAGCGCTTTAATGATAGCTGATCGTATTGGTGACACAGTTGAAACAACACTTAAAACTTATAGTCATTTATATCCTGACAAACAGGTACAATTTGTAAATAAGCTAGAAGAAATGAACCACGATAATATGTTAGTTCCAGAGCCACCTAAAGAAATAAGGACTTGATATTTTATATCACTTTTAGCAATCTCGACTAAATCTCGACTTAATTATTTTTCATTTAGTCGAGATTTTTGTAACGACATTCAACACAAATTATTAATTTAAATCATATATTTCTATTAAATAATTAATCTAATTCAATTAACATATTTTTATTCATATGTCAATAATATCAAATTATGTTGATTTTATCACTATTTTTGTCAACAAGCAATCATCATCCTACTATATTTCAAGATTTCATATGTTTAAGAAACATATTATTTAAAGCTATTTTATGACTTTCATTTTTATAATTGCATTTGGTAATCTCGACTAAATCTCGACTTAATCTCGACTAATTTTTTTATTTTAGTCGAGATTTAAATTTCTCTTAATATACTTAAAATTCTAATAATAAACAAATTATATATTAATATTAGCATTGAAAATTATACTACATAAATAAAAATATATTGAT
>JAJQEL010000027.1:6789-59982 GCA_021201655.1 Erysipelotrichaceae bacterium
ATTTTAATTAGTATAAAATTCGTCAACACTAAAATGAATTACATTTATATTTTATGCATTCGCATTTAGAAATCTCGACTAAATTATTCTTTTAATTTCCATTGTATTCTATTATCAGGATCTGTTTCAATAATATTTGCTCTTCTTAAAGATGATAAAAGATTACTGATTTTTTTCTCCTTTTGATCATCATCAAGGATATCTGGCAATTTATTCCATAGTAGACCTTTAAATTCTTTTTTTGTTGCTCTATTAAATTCTTTTAAGTATCTGACCATCATATCTTTGTAATATTGATCATTAAATGCTTTATTCTTTATGTATTGTGCCTCATCCTCTTTACTACTTGATACTGAAGCAGCAAGAAATAAATTAGGTTTTCTTCCTTCTATCAGCTTTAATTTACGTAAATATGCTATGCTTTCTTTAGAAATTGATAAACCTTTTTGAATTCTATCAAGTAAAAAGACTGTTTCCAAATCAAATTCAGGGTGATCATATAATATATGTGTATAATTTTCATTTAATATTTTTCCGTATACAGTCACCGAAACCTGATTATAGACTGACAAATCATAATCTGGCAAAGGAAAATACTTATCTTTTTGAATTCTAAACACTTTTCTAATTCCCATAGTAGCTGTATCAATCATATGAAACTTAACCATTGTTTCAGCTAATAATTGATTACGATAAAATGGGGGATTATAGCTTATTTGCAATACTGACTCAATATTAACTGGTATAAAATTCCCGGGATTAGACATAATGATTTGGTCTTCAAATTCATTAACATATATTCTTCCACCCAACTGATAATTAGAGTGCGCTATGCAATTGTTAAGTAGTTCTCTAAGCAACCATGTATCATATTGCTGAGTATTGGTTGGAAATAAAGTAGTTTGATTTGGTAAATATCTATACGTTAGATTTCTTATTTTCAAAAAAATCTTATCAATAACATTTATAAACGGAATTGGAAATAATTCGTAATCCTTTACCTCACCTTGAGAATCATACAGTCTCCACATTATCATTGGTGGACTAGGCATTAAATTATCATAATCAGAATTACCTAATAAAACCATTGCAGCATTTGTTACTTCACCATTAAACAACAACTTTATTTTTGTTAGAAATTCTTCGTCCGTCATACTATCAATTTCTTCATTTACATATTTTCCGTTCAATTTCTCTTTATATTTTTCTCGGGCCAATTTAATCGCATCTTTATCAAGATGATTGATATTGGAATTTTTAATTGTTTGTTTAGACCAATCCGATCTTTCTTGTGAACGAATTTCATCAATTTTAAACTGTTGTAATAAAACAAGACTCTCACCAGAACGAGCATAATAACGATTTTTCCAACTTGTAGGATATCCCGTAATAGCTGCTGGTATCTTAAACATAAGTACTCGATATGCTTTCTCATTAACAATAGGATTTAATTCAATAATATCAATAAATGTCATATTATCATTTGTATTTTTAGAAATTTCATATTTAAATTTTTCAAGTAATCCTACGCCAGATTTAAAATTAGTACCTACTATCTTTTTATCTTTATCTTCACTAACACCAAATACAAGCCAACCATATTGTTGTCTTTTCAAATTTGCTTCATTACTAATAGCGGAAAAATACTGACCAACTTTATTAGTATCATACTGGCCTTTAGCTTCTTTGAATTCAACTATTTCATTTTCCCATCTATTGATCAATTCATTCAATATTTCATAATATTGTGATAATGGATATGTATTCTCATATTCAAATAACTCCATGGTCAACCCTCCTTGTTTAAAATATTATAACTTGTTTTAAAATAAAATAATAGAAAATAATTGAAATATTCTAAAAACATATCGACAATATTTGATAAATTATTACAAATAAAACCAATATTCAAAATCTTGATATTTTAAATTTTGAAGGTAAATTTAGGAATTTTCTAAATATATAATTTATTCAAAATCAACCCTTAAAAATTTTTTAGTACCATTTTAGTACCACTGACCCTATAACAAAAGAAAAAACCTTGACATAATCAAGGTTTTTCATTACGAATTAATCACCAACGTATGGTAATAATGCCATTTGACGTGCACGTTTGATAGCTTTAACTAATTGTCTTTGATACTTAGCACTTGTACCAGTAACACGTCTTGGAATGATTTTTCCATTAGCAGATACGAATCTTCTTAATAATTCAACATCTTTGTAATCGATGTAATCAATCTTATTCTTTGTGAAATAGCAGACTTTCTTTCTACCCATTCTTTGTCTTTTGAATGCCATTATTTTATCCTCCTTTTAGAATTGAATATCATCATCCATGACATCAAATGAATCAAATGAATTATCTGAATCGAAAGAGTTATCTAAATCGATATCATTATTCATTGTTTTAACATCATAGAAATTATCTTGTGGAACCTGTGGTCTTTGTTGTCTTTGTTGTTCACGCATTGCTTTTGATTCTAAGAACTGAACCCTATTACAATAAACTTCAGTGACATACACGCGTTGTCCCTGATTGTTTTCATAATTACGTGTTTGGATACGTCCCTCAACACCAACTAAAGAACCTTTACCACAATACTTTGCAATATTTTCAGCAGTTTTATTCCAAGCAACACAACTGATAAAATCAGCCGTTTGACCATCAGCTGAATTATAGCCACGATCACATGCTACAGTAAAACTTGTAACGGATGAACCAGAAGCTGTGCTTCTAAGTTCAGGATCTCTTGTTATTCTCCCTACGAGTACAACATTGTTAATCATGAAATCACCTACTAGTCTCTTCTTAATGTCATATGACGAATAACATTAGCATTGATTCTTGATAAACGTTCAAATTCTGAAATGTTTGCAGGTGTAGTTGTAGTATCTACAACAACATAATATCCTTTTTTCATATGTTGAATTTCATAAGCGAAATCTCTTAATCCCCATTCATCAACATTATCAACAGTACCACCATCAGTAGTTAAAATACCCTTGAAATATTCGATGAGTTTGTTTCTTGCTTCTTCTTCAACATCAGATTTAATAATGAACATAATCTCATATTTGTGCATCTTTTTTACCTCCTCCTATGGTCTAACGGTTTATATATGATATATAAACAGGCAGTAAATTTATTTACGTGCTTATGCATTATAGCATAGACACATTTGAAATACAATGGTTTTATCAATATTTTTATAGTATATATTTTAAGCTATTGTTTATATTTTATCCATATTTAAGTATTATAATATTATGAGAGGTGATCATAGTGGAAAGACGTGTATCCCATAGAGGTGTTTTAACAATTATTGTTGCGGCATTGGTTATTGCTTTAACAACAAGCTATATAATTATTCAAAGATATAATAACAATAATATACAAGAATATACTTTAGAAGAATTAGATATTGAATATGATTTTTTAACAATTAATTCATATTCTCGCCCTGGTATTGCTTTAAAAAGTGTTAATGGCATTGTTATTCATTATACAGGTAATCCTGGTTCAACAGCCAAAGCTAATAGAGACTATTTTGAAGAACTCCAATATACACAAACCACTAAAGCATCAAGTCACTTTGTAATAGGATTAGAAGGAGAAATCATTCAATGTATACCATTAGATGAAATCGCTTATGCTTCTAATAGTAGAAATAGCGATACCATAGCTATAGAATGTTGTCATGAAGATAGTACAGGTAAGTTTAATAATGAAACCTATAAATCGTTGCAAAATCTAGTTAGAGCTTTAATGAAAACTTATAATTTAAACAGTGATGATATATTAAGACATTATGATATAACAGGAAAAGAGTGTCCTAAGTATTTTGTTGATCATGAAGATGCATGGGAAGAGTTTTTAGGTACTCTTTAATCTTTAACTAATAATTGAGCTAAACTTGTGACATCTTTAACAATGATTTTACGATATTTGTTTTCAATATAACCTTTTTTCACAAAACTATTAAGAACATTGGTCACTGTTACTCTTGATAGACCAACAGTAGTCCCGATTTCTTCATGAGTATATGTAATAACTGGACTAATGGCAGCTTTTTCTACTAAAAAAGCTGCTACTTTTTCATAGCGATTATATGTATAAGCTTTCTTAACCAAATCTGATAAATAATTACAATTCTGTGTCAACATAGATAATAAAGATATGGTTAATTCTTTAGATTCCATCAAATAAGGATATAAATCATTAATTTGACAGGAAATAAGGTCCGTTTCTCTAACAGCTTGAACACTAGTAGGTCGATAAGAATTTTGTAGAAACGAAGAATCACCAAAGATTTCACCTTTTGACAATGTTGAAAAATCCACTACATCTCCCATTGTATTCACTATAAACACACGAACTCTTCCATTTAAAATAACATATAAGTTCTGAGCATCATCCTGTTGCATATAAATCAGATCATTTTTATGATAGTGGATTTGTTGTCCAGCTTTCATAAAATACGGAAATAATTCATCACTAATTTTCATGGTTGACCTTCAAATCCTCAGGAGTTGTAATTTTCAAATTATCATAATCACCTAAGACAACATATATATCTTCATTCATATATTTTTCAACCATTTGAGCATCATCAGTTGCTTGATAATGATTGTCTATTGCTTTTTGATAGGCTTCTTTAATCAAATCTGTATGAAAGGCTTGGGGTGTTTGAGCTTGCATAAGTTCATTACGATTCAACGTTTCTGTTACGATATTATGATTAACACGTTTAATCGTATCTTTACAAGGAACCATAAGCAAGCATGCTTGATGTTCTTTTAAACATTCTAATAAAGCTTGTATATGTGTTTCTTTAACATAAGGTCTAGCCCCATCGTGAATCAATACATAAGGATATTTCACCATTTGTAAACCATTATAGACACTATCCTGTCTTTCCTTACCACCATCTATAAATTCAATACGTTCATCATCTAACAATTCCTTAAACATAGCTCTTTCAACAGGCTGCGTCACGACAATAATTTGCCCACAATCCTTATCATGAATAAAATGTTCCAATGTCATTTCATAAACAGTCTTATCATTAAACTTAAATAACATCTTATTATAATCCAAACCAGATCTTGTCCCTTTACCAGCACATAATATAATCACACTATACATATTTACACCTCTATCATATATAGATCATCGACATTTTGACACCCTAATTGTATATGAGGCTTATTTTCCCCATGAAAATCACTACCACCAGTAGATATTAAATGATATCTTTGACATATATCTAATAACTCTAGTGATTGCTGATGATTTGCACTTGGATGAAAACATTCTATACCATCTAACATTCCCAAAGCATCAGTTAGATATGCTTCCACATCTTTATCAACATATTGAAATGGATGGGCCAAAACTGCTTTACCACATGAACCATGAATAGCTTCTACAGCTTTCTCTATTGATTCACACTTTTTGCTTTCATAACAAGGCTTTCCTTCACCCAAATATTTATCAAATCCTTCGCTCACACTATGAATATAACCTTTGGATATTAAAACCTTACACATATGTACACGATTAATCACAGTACCAGGAAACATATCTTTTATTTCTTCATAGGTTATAGATAAACCCATATGATTAAGTTTTTCTATCATCACAAGCTGTGATCTTAATTTTTCTTTTTTACCTTCTTCTATAAATTCTAACAAACTATTAAAATTATCCTGCTCCCTATTAAAATATCCCAACAAATGAACTTCAGATTCATGGTAATCAACTGATAATTCACAACCTATCACAAAATTGATATCCAAATAATTTTTTGCAATGATATTTCTGGCTTTTAATGCGCCATCAATACCATTATGATCGGTAATTGCTAGTTGATGTAAATCTAATTTCCTAGCTAACTCTAATATTTCTAAAGGTGTATAAGTACCATCTGAATAAGTTGAATGACAATGTAAATCAATCATAGTATCGCCCCTTTCGTATTTACTATTATACAAAAAAATACTATGGTAAAGCCATAGTATTCTTCTGTTTTACTAGATATTTTTTCATTTTTGTAAGTAGTCTTCTAGCCCCAAGGGTAACATCATAGTCTTGCATAATTTCGTCTATCATATTATCAGATAAATCAATTGGAGCATTGAGTTTAAGTATTTCTTTGAGATCTTTTTGAGTTAATAAATGATATGGAATAATCTCATCAATACGATTCAAAAATTCTTTAGAAAATATATTTTGTAAAGATGTTATGGAAAATCCTTTTTTCTTAAAACCTACAGCCTCATCATTTTGACTCAATGCATTACTTGTCATAATGATAATTGTATCTTTAAAAGGTATTTTATGATGATGATTATCCTGCAAAACACCTTCATCAAAAACCTGTAAAAATAAGTGTAAAACCTGACTATGAGCTTTTTCTATTTCATCCAATAATAATAGACTATTAGGATGTAAAATCATTTCATGAAGTAATGAAGAAGAATCATCATATCCGACATAACCAGGTGACGATCCAATAATCTTATTAACGCTTGATGCTTCATTATACTCAGACATATCTAATTTAATGAGAGGTCGATTTAGCAGTGAAGCAAGTTCTTTAGCTGTTTGTGTCTTCCCTACGCCTGAACTTCCTATGAATAAATAAACACCTTTAGGTTTTGATTCATGCAAATAACTTTCTAAAGATTCTAAAGACTCTATAAGTGTATGAACACCTTGAGATTGCCCTATAATTTTATGATTAAGGCTATCTTCTAGAGACTGATATGATAAAGTATGCAAATGCATGCCTGTTAGTTCTTCTATGACTGCTTCAATATGCTTTCTTTGTAATATAGTATCCTGATAAAATGAAGCTTTTACACATGATAAATCTAAAACATCTAATGCTTTATCAGGAAATACTTGCGATATCAAATATTCATCACATAAATCAATAATATCATCTATAACATTATCAGGAATTGTTATAAGATGATATTGCTCATATTGGGATTTCAATCCTAGTAATATATCTTTAGCTTCATCTTTCGTATTTTCTGTTATTTTTATGATAGAGAATCGTCGATTCATAGCCTGATCTTTTTCAAAGTAGCGAT
The DNA here is from genome assembly GCA_021201655.1 of Erysipelotrichaceae bacterium. Classification (GTDB taxonomy): domain Bacteria; phylum Bacillota_I; class Bacilli_A; order Erysipelotrichales; family Coprobacillaceae; genus JAJQDJ01. Next base: position 13,894 of record JAJQEL010000027.1, read on the forward strand.
AGTATTCTTCAACTGTGGTAGCCCCGATAATGGTTAAATCATCTCTAGCAAGATAGGGTTTTAATATATTAGAAGCATCTATTGCTCCCTCTGCCCCACCAGCCCCAATGATATTATGAAACTCATCTATAAATAATATAACATTCTTTGCTTTCATAACTTTATTAATAATACGTTTAAACTTTTCTTCAAATTCACCACGATACTTTGTTCCTGCCACAACACTTGCTAAATTAAGCTGATAAATAACTTTCTTTTTTAATACTTCAGGAACATTTTGTTGAATAATATTTAAAGCACATTTTTCTACCAATGCTGTTTTACCAACCCCTGCTTTACCAATCAATAAGACATTATTCTTTTCTTTTTTACATAACGTCATAAATATTTGTTGGAGTTCTTTTTCTCTACCAATCATGAATCTTTGCTTTCTTTGCATCAATTCATTCATATTAGTCAGTTCATGTATTTGATTGAGTTGCTGTATTATTGATTTTTCATCGCTTAATTCTTCTTTGATATCTTCTATGGGTACATGATATTTATTTAATAATTCCACCGCAACACTCTCTTTTTGTAAAAGCATTGCTATACATAAAGTATTATAAGACACTTTATCATCATCTTTATCCTTAGTCATCATAATAGCTTTATCCATAATATTTCTAACCACATCACTATATTCCATATAAAAAGGTTGAATATCTTTTTCACCAAACAACCTTACAATATCATCATATATCATCTTATCATCAACATGATATTTCTTTAATACTTGCGCAAAAGAACAATCTTTCATCTTTAATAATGCTAATAAAAGATGTTCACTCCCAACACTGTTATGACCCATATCAAAAGCAATGCTTTCTGCTATAACAATAGCTTTTTGTGCCTTCTCATGAAATTGTGTAAGCATATGACACCTCATTTCCTTTCTATCATATGAACTTCACTTGAAATTATTAACGATTTCTTTGAATTTAATCATAAAATGACAAGCAAATATGTTATGCTTTTAATAGAATTTGTATTTTGAAATTTTTAATGTTTTATGTTGCTTTATGCGTATTATATGATATAACAAGTTTGCAGAAAGGAGATGTTAAAATGGAATTCAAAAAATATCAACATGTTGTAAGATTAGGAACAAATGAAAGTGAAGGTTTATTAGATGGATTATGTACTATTATGCCAAAGATTGATGGAACTAATGGAACTATTTATTTGGATAATGAAGGGCATATTGCTTGTGGATCAAGAAGAAAAATTTTAAGTGATATATCTGATAATCAAGGTTTTTATAGTCGTTTTTCTAAGGATCCAAGAATTGTAGATTATTTAAACAAGCATTCAAATCATCGCTTATATGGTGAGTATCTCAAACCTCACTCATTAAAATCATATAATGATGATGCCTGGGATAAGTTTTATGTGTTTGATGTATGTATTGATGATAACGAAACTATGAAGTATTTACCTTTTAATGAATACGAACCATTACTGAAAGAATTTGATATTGATTATATACCTGTATTAGAAACTATCGATCATCCAACACAAGATCAATTATTAGAGATTATGCAAAATAATCATTATTTAATTCAAGAAGGGATGGGCATTGGTGAAGGAATTGTCATTAAACGTTATGATTATGTTAATTGTTATGGTAGAGTGCAATGGGGCAAGATGATCAATTCTGAATTCACGAATCGCCCTAAAGCAAAACAGCATGCCAATCAAAAAACTCAAAACATTGAAAAAGAGGTATGTCAAAGATATTTAACAGACTTCGTGATAGAAAAAGAATATCAAAAGATTATTCATAGTGATGATTATAATGCTAAAAAGATTGTGCCTCGAATGATTAATACTTTAAAACATACTTTGGTTGAAGAAGATATGTGGAATATTGTTTGCGAATATAAAAATCCAACGATTAACTTTAAGGATATACAATATGAAATCGTCGAAAGACTCAAAGTAAGTAAACCTGATTTATTTGTTAGACATGAAGAGTGATATCACTCTTTTTTATTGAATATCAAAAAAGTAGAAGAAAACAACTATAAATTTTGATACAATACCACAGAGGTGATGATATGTATTTTCCCTATGGTGACAAAGAAATCACTTATTTAAAATCTAAAGATAAAAAATTAGGCGAAGCTATTGATAAGATAGGGATAGTTCAAAGACCTATTTTACCTGATATATTTACTGGGATTGTTTATAACATTATCGGCCAACAAATATCTACTGCTGTACTAAATACTGTTTGGCATAGATTAAATGAGAAATTAAATATCATTAATGTTGATAGCATATTATCATTATCGAGAGAAGAATTAAAATCTATCAGTATAACTTACAAAAAAGCAGATTATATATTAGGTATAGCTCAAAAGATTAAAAATAACGAATATTCATTGGCGGCTTTATATGATATGAGTGACGAAGAAGCTATCAAAAGTTTAAGTAGTCTAAAAGGTATTGGAAGATGGAGCGGGGAGATGATTCTAATTTTTTCAATGCAAAGAAAAGATGTATTAAGTTATGATGATTTAGCTATTCAAAGAGGAATGCGTATGTTGTATCATCATAAGAAAATTGATAAAAAGAAATTTAATCGTTACAAAAAACGTTATTCTCCTTATGGAACTATTGCAAGTATCTATTTGTGGGCCATTGCAGGTGGTGCCATTAAAGAAATGAGGGATTATCAATGACAGATGAAGAAAAATGGCAAGCAATAGTTGAAAACGATGAAAGTAAAGATGGATTATTTTTTTATTGTGTGAGATCTACTGGTATTTTTGTAGACCATCTTGTAAGTCTAAGATACCTAAAAGAGAAAATATTATTTTTATCGATACTAAAGAAGAAGCTATTGAAGCTGGTTATCGTCCATGTAAGAGATGCCGTAATGATTTAATATCATATAAGCCTTTAAAAGAAGTAGCAATTGAAATCAAAAAATTAAGTGATAATTATTGGAACGACTCGATAAATTGGAAGCAAGAATTAAGAGCATTAGGATTTTCCCAACATCGATTGGATGAAATATTTAAAGAAGAATATAATATGACACCTACTGAATATATGACTACTAAGAAACTTGAATATGCTAAAGAAATGTTATTAGAAACTGATATGAAAATTATTGATATTGCTTATGATTTGGGTTTTAATCAATTATCATCATTTTATAAGTTTTTTAAAAACAATGTAGGAATGGCACCTGCGAATTACAGGAAATGTCATAAAAATATGTGAAGAATTAATACTTGTAAACAAATAATTTATGATATATGATATGATTAGGAGGTGGGATATATGAAATCAACATTAAGAAGAACATGGGCAGAAATAGATCTGGATGCCTTGGAAAATAATTATTATAAATTAAAAAAGCGCGTGAATACCAAGTTTTTAGGTGTGGTGAAGGCTGATGCTTATGGTCATGGGGCTATTCAAGTGAGTCAAAAGTTAGCTAAACTAGGTGCTGATTATTTAGCAGTCAGTAGTATAGATGAAGCGATGGAACTTAGAGAAAATGGTATAGAAATGCCTATTTTGATATTAGGACATACACCTAAGGAACAAGTGGATAATCTTATTAAATACAATTTAACACAAACGATTACCTGCAAAGCCAAAGCAATTGAATATGAAGATGTTTTGGCCAATACCGATAAAAAACTTAAGGTTCATATTAAAGTGGATACTGGTATGTCTAGACTTGGTTATTTATGTGATGATGAAGGTTTTAACACAGGTATTGATGGTATTTATGAAGTTTGTTGTTTTGATAATTTGGATGTTGAAGGTATATTTACCCATTTTGCAATGTCTGATGAAGATGGTGATAAAGCCAAGGCTTATACAAAGCATCAATTTGATTTATTTCAAAGAGTATGTCAAGAAGTAGAAAATAAATGGGGACAAAGTTTTAAAATTAAGCATTGTGCCAATACTGGAGCTGTCGCTAATTATCCTGAGACATATTTAGATATGGTTAGACCAGGATTATTATTATATGGTTATGGCGAATATGCCAAAGAACTAGGATTGTTACCAGTTATGTCACTTAAAACTGCTATTAGTACGATTAAAATATATCCGAAAGGAACTTCTATTAGTTATGGCGGTACTTATGTCACTGATAAGACAACACGTGTTGGTGTCATGCCAATTGGCTATGCTGATGGTTTTCAAAGGATTCTATCCAACAAATGCACATTAATGACACAAAATGGTCCTGCAAAACAAATAGGCCGTATTTGTATGGATATGAGTATGATAGATTTAACAAATTGTCCTGATGTGGATATCAATTCTGAAATTGAAGTATTCGGTAAACATAATTCTATTGATGAATTAGCCCAAATAGCTCAAACCATTCCTTATGAACTCACTTGTTCTGTAAGTAAAAGAGTTCCAAGAAAATATATCGAAAACAACCAAATAATTGATGAAGAATTATTATTAAGATTTCCAAGATAAAAGGTGGTCAACTCGACCACCTTTATACGTTAAATTTAAAAAACATAATATCGCCATCTTGACCAACATATTGTTTACCTTCCTGACGAATCTTACCAGCCTCTCTTAAAGCATGTTCACTACCATATTCCATTAAATCATCATAACTATATGTTTCTGCTTTAATAAATCCTCTCTGGAAATCTGTATGAATAATACCTGCCATTTCAGGTGCCAGCATACCTTTTTTAAAAGTCCATGCTCTCACTTCATCAGGACCAACCGTAAAGAAAGTATTTAACCCAAGTAATGCATAAGCTTCTTTAATCAACTTATCCAAACCACTTTCTTCAATCCCTAAATCCTGCATAAATAAGTCCTTATCTTCTTTATCCAATCCGACTAGTTCACTTTCAATCTTAGCACAAATTGGAACAACACCACATTCTTCCTTATCAGCATAATCTTTTAAAGCAATATAATGAGGATTAGATGTAGGATCTTCTAAATCTTCTTCACCTAAGTTAGCTACATAAATCAATGGTTTCATCGTCAATAATGTATATTGTTTAACAATATCCAATTCATCCTTAGTAAAGTCAACAGTTCTTGCCATTTTACCTGCTTCTAAAGCTTCTTTAATAGGTAATAAAACAGCCATTTCTGCTTTGGCTTCTTTATCACCTGATTTTGCTTTCTTATCAATCTTACCAATACGTCTATCGACAGTTTCCAAATCTGCAAATACAAGTTCAAGATTAATTGTTTCAATATCTCTAATAGGATCTACATCCCCATCTACATGGGTAATATCCTTATCTCTAAAACAACGAACAACCTCACAAATTGCATCAGTTTCTCTAATATTCGCTAAAAACTTATTTCCTAAACCTTCTCCTCGACTTGCACCTTTTACAAGTCCAGCAATATCTGTAAATTCAAAAGTTGTCGCAATTGTACGTTTTGGTTGAAACATTTTTGTAAGTACATCTAAACGTTGATCTGGTACTTCTACTACACCCACATTCGGATCTATCGTCGCAAATGGATAATTGGCAGCTTCTACCTGAGCATCAGTTATTGCATTAAATAAAGTTGACTTACCAACATTTGGAAGTCCTACAATTCCAGCAGTTAATGCCATATTATAATCACTCCTCTTAACTCCTCCTATTTTATCGAAAAGACACATAAAATACAAGATATTATTTGTTTTCTATTGTCAATTTAGATATAATGACTTCTAGGTGATGCATATGGAACAGTTTTATCAAAATAATCTTATATTTATAAGAAAATATCCACTATTGGAAAAAATCATATTATTACTTATTACCTATTGTCCTTTTATTACCTTTGGTATATATCCTTGTTTATTATTATATTTATATATCTCTCATGATACTTATTTTCTAGAAGCATTACTTAGACCATTATTCGCTTTTTTATTTGTAACCATATTTAGACATATTATCAATCGACCTAGACCTTACGATAAGATGAATATTCAACCACTTAAAGGTCATAAACATGGTCAATCATTTCCAAGTCGTCATACTTTAAGTGCATTTGTGATTGCTTTAACCTGTTTACATGTAAATATTTATTTAGGAATATTTACTTTAATTATCGCATGTATCATATCTTTAACACGTATTTTAGCAGGTATTCATTATATCAGTGATGTTGCTGTAGCAATTATGATTGCAATTATATCTTATATATTTCCACTTTAGAACTCTATGAGTTCTTTTTAAATATGAAAATGATTTTCAAATTCCTTGACAAATAATAGTATAATTATTAAAATGAAAATGATTTTCAAATTGGGGTGATTACTATGACAAGAACTATTCAATATAAAACAAAACAAAGAGAAGAAATACTGACATATTTAAAACTTATGCAAGGTGAACATGTCACAGTACAAGATATTATTAATTATTTTGATACCAATAATAAACATATTGGTACCACAACTATTTATCGTCATTTAGAAAAATTGATAGAAGCTGGTGTTGTCAAAAAATATGTTGTGGATCATATTTCTGGAGCATACTTTGAATATGTTGGTGATGAACCAATAAATGAGCATCGTTTTTATCTAAAATGTGAAGTATGTTCGCAGTTGATCCCATTTCAATGTCGAGAATTACAACATGTTCAACAACATCTTTATAATGCTCACGGTTTTCAAATTAACTCACCAAAAACTATATTCTACGGTATTTGTAAAAGCTGTTCAGATAAAGGAGCCACTCAATGAAAAAAATAATGATATGTTTATTATCTTTATTTCTTTTAACTTGTTGTAACACAACAACCATAACAAAAAGTGACAAGCTTTCCATCGTCACAACCATATTTCCCCAATATGATTTTGTCAGAGAAATTGCTGGAGATAATGTAGAAATAACAATGTTATTGTCTGCTGGAGAAGAAAGCCATTCTTATGAACCCACACCTCAAGATATTAAAGCTATTCAAAATTGTGATTTGTTTATTTATGTTGGTGGCGAAAATGATGTGTGGGTTGAAAATATTCTTGATTCTTTAGACTCCATTCCTGATACTTTAAAGCTTGTTGACTGCGTTGATACAGTCAATGAAGAGAGCGTTGAAGGTATGTTTGAAAGAAACGAAGAAGAGGAAGAAGAAATTGATGAGCATGTGTGGACTAGTCCTACAAATGCTATCAAAATTGTTGAAACAATTACTGAATTATTAATCAATAAAGATAGTAGCAATGAAGATATATATACGAGTAATAGTGAAGATTATATCGGTGAATTAGAAGAATTAGATGAAGCTTTTAAAGAAGTAGTAAATAACGGAGTTAGAAATACAATCGTATTTGGTGATCGTTTCCCTTTTCGTTATTTAGCAGATGAATATGGTTTAGAATATTATGCAGCTTTTCCTGGCTGTTCAAGTGAAAACGAACCTAGTGCTGCAACGATTGCCTATTTAATTAATAAAGTCAAAGATGAAGATATACCTGTTGTTTTTACGATAGAATTATCTAATCAAAATATTGCAAGTGCCATTGCAGAAGCAGCCAATGCTCAAGTTTTAACATTTTATTCTTGTCATAATGTTACAAAAGATCAGTTTAATGACGGTGTTTCTTATTTGGATATGATGTGGGAAAATGTTGAAAGTCTGAAGATAGCACTATATTAGGAGGTTTTATGAGTTTAATTACATGTAAAGATGTCAGTTTTACTTATGAGGGTAATACTGTATTAAAAGATGTGAATTTTCATATAGATAATAATGATTATTTATGTATTGTAGGAGAAAATGGGGCTGGTAAAAGTACTTTAATGAAAGGTTTATTAAAGCTTAAAAAGCCCAGTACTGGTAGTATTACAATGAGTGATGGTTTAAAAGCCAATGAGATTGGCTATTTGCCTCAACAAACTGATGTGCAAAAAGACTTCCCTGCAAGTGTTTATGAAGTTATCTTATCAGGTTGTTTAAATCAATTAAAAATGAAACCATTCTATTCTAAAAAAGAAAAAGATATAGCGTACAATAATATGGAACGTTTAGGTATTACACACTTAAAAGATCAATGTTTTAGAGATTTATCAGGTGGACAAAAACAACGTGTTTTATTAGCGAGAGCACTTTGTGCTACTTCTAAAGTTTTATTATTAGATGAACCAGTCGCAGGTTTAGATCCTGTTGTGACTCAAGAATTATATGAATTAATTAATAAAATCAATAAAGAAATGAATATTACCATTATTATGGTTTCTCATGATATAGAAGCATCGCTTAAATATGCAAAGCATATTTTACATCTTCATTCTCAACAATTGTTTTTTGGAACTGTAGAAGAATATATCAATAGTGATGTAGGCAGAAAATTCCTGGGAGGTCAACAATGAGTGTATTATTAGAAATGTTATCTTATCCATTTATGGTAAGAGCTTTAGTTGCGGGAACTATGCTTGCTTTATGTGCAGCTTTATTAGGTGTTACTTTAGTTTTAAAAAGATATTCAATGATTGGTGATGGTTTATCTCATGTCGGTTTTGGTGCTTTAGCGATTGCAAGTGCGCTTAATTTAGCTCCTTTAGCAGTCGCAATTCCAGTTGTTGTTATTGCTGCTATTATCCTATTATATATGAGCGATAAAGGAAAAGTTCAAGGTGATGGAGCTATTGCCTTATTTTCTACAGGTGCCTTAGCGATTGGAGTGATGGTTATTTCGTTATCATCTGGTATGAATACAGATGTTTATAATTATTTATTCGGTAGTATTTTATCGATGTCACAAAGTGATGTTTATTTAAGTCTTGGTATATCAATAATAGTATTGATATTATATATTGTTTTTTACAATCGTATTTTTGCGATAACTTTTGATGAAGATTTTGCTCTAGCAACTGGTACAAATACCAAACTCTATAATATCCTCATTGCCGTTCTTACAGCACTTATTATTGTCTTAGGAATGCGTATGATGGGATCACTACTTATTACAAGCCTTATCGTATTTCCAGCCTTATCTTCAATGCAACTTTGTAAAGATTTTAAAACAGTTATTATACATTCAGCTATTATATCAATCATATGTTTATGGTGTGGTATGATTATTTCATATCTCTATGCAACACCAACAGGCGCAAGTATTGTTATATGTAATATGATTGTATTCTTTATTTATTGGATGTTACAAATGATAAAAGAGAAAGCAAAATAATATACAAAAAGAAGTCACCGACTTCTTTTACTTTAATTTACAACCATATAAATTGTTAAAAACTATTCATCTTTATCATCTAATTGCAAATGTATGTACTTTTCAATCTCGTTATAAAACTCTTCAGCATTTTCAATCTGTTGATAAATTTCCTCTTTTGATAATATATAAAAATCATTATAATCACTATCGGTTCTTACATCAAAAGCTTCTGATATAATTCTAGATAGTGCTTTATCAAAAACACCTGTTTTTATATATTCTTTTCTAAAATAAGATATTACTGCCGAATGCTTAGAAAAATCTGTTTTTTCTAACGCTAATACCGCTCTCATCGAATGAAATATTGCATAATAAGAACGATTAGCAGAACCTAGATAATCATTTGTATCATAAAGAATTCTTGATGAAGATAAACATTGTTTTGCCTTTTCAAGACGATAAAGCGACAAATCAACTCTATGCTGCGCCATATAACGTCACACCCTCATTAACAATATTTTGATAAAATGGTGATTTATCTATATCATTTTCAAATGTCGTAATATCTCTAATAATAATAGATACAAGTACATCATTTTCTAAACCTATATCACTTGCAATCCAGCTCATAGGTCTTCTATATTTCATTACTTCATCTCTTGAGCAATTAAACAAAACTATAATATCAACATCTGAATCAGGACGATTATCACCTCTTGCATAAGAGCCATAAAGAACAACTCTACTAACTTCACTACCAAAACGTTGCAAAAGATCATTAACTAATTCATTACTTATTTTTGTAATTAATTCTCTATTGTCCATTTTTATGCCTCCTTACATTGTTATTATAACATTTATCATATTTATATTAAAACAAAAAACACACTGATTAGTGTGTTTTTTGCATTGCTTTTATAGAGAAAGTAAAATGTTTAGTATCTTTTGATAAAAGGAATTCATCATGTGTTCTTGCACCCCAGGTATTATCACCTGCAACACCCATTTGTTGCTGATAAACGCATATAACACTTTGATAGATATTTGGTAATTCATTTTGATGTCTAGCGTTTTCTATTTCATAAGGTGTATAAGGTAGAGCTGAAAATTCAAAGTTATCTGATGAAATCAATAATCCCATATCATCATTATAAATATAAGCATATCGTACATTAGTACGATTACCACATTCTTGCGGATATAAGTATTTTGTTATATTATCTTTCTCATTATAATGATAAATACCCAGTTTAGCTCCTTTATTTCTATCAATATAGTTTTCATCAGGTCCATATCCATAATATTCTACTTGATTATATTCTTTGTATGTTTGGAAAATCATACCAAAGCAAGGCATTTCAATATGATCTTGTAATGGTTCATAATCCATAGTGATTTCTATTTCACCATCACCATAAATGTGATAAGTCATATTTAAATGATTCATTTGTGGAAGCATATATTGATAATAGAGGATGCATTCATAATCATATTTTTCCACTTTTATAAACTTACAAATAGAATATAAGCTAACAATTAGCCATGGACTATAACGATAGCCATATTGGTTTTCAACATCATTATTAGTTGATGCTCTAAAGAATTGAGGATGCGGTGGAATACGTATAAATTCTTGATTGTTATATTGGTATGATACAAGGCCTTTAGCTTTGGAGAAAATCAAATGAAAATCTTGAGCAATGATTCCTATGTTTAAGTAGTCTTCTGTTATTTTTATTGGAGAGTAAGTATGTGTTGTTTGATACTGATGGGGATAAATATATTGTTGTGATGCTACTTCATATTGATTGAAGAATGAGAGAGTAAGAGTATATTCATGATTATCATTCGGACATATAAATGGATTATTAATAGTTGTAGTATGCAATGGTTCTAAATCTATAATATCAGTATATTGTTGATAAATATGTCCATCCTGACATATTTCTATTTTCATGTTGTATTGATTAAGGTTTGTGAATAAGTAATTGTTGGTAATATTGATATTTTGGGGATGAATATCAATATCGATATTTTGATAACAATACTTCACTTCCTGAATTTTTGGTGTTAAAGATCTATCGGCAAAAACAATGCCATTACCACAAAAATCATAATCACTTGGACGTTCCCTAAAATCTCCACCATAAACAAGCTTACCATCTTCATACAACGCCTGATCGACAAAATCCCAGATAAAACCACCTTGATACATTGGATACTTCTTTTCTAAATCCGTATATTTATATAAAGCACCATTACTATTACCCATCGCATGAGCATATTCACATAAGATAAATGGTTTATCAGTATGTTCATGAAGATATTGTTCTACATCACTAGCAGGTGTATACATCTGACTTTCAATATCACTTGTATCATTATATCTTCGATCATGAAATATACCTTCATAATGAATAAGTCTTGTATGATCTAAACTTCTTACATAATTGGATAATTCGTATAGATTTTTACCACCGAAAGATTCATTACCTAATGACCATATCAAAATACAAGGATGATTTTTATCTCTTTGTATCATAGAATTCGCTCTATCAAAGAGGACATCTTTCCATTCCTGCTTATCATCAGGTATAATATGTTCTTTATCATAGAGTTCACTCCATGTTCCATGAGTTTCTAGATTCATTTCATCAATCACATAAATACCTAATTCATCACATATATCATAAAAGAAAGTATTATTAGGATAATGACTCGTGCGAATGGCATTGATATTATGTTCTTTCATAATCATAATATCTTTATATGTTTGTTCATAGTTTATTACACGTCCTGTATAAGGAGAAAATTCATGACGGTTGACTCCATGAAAAACAATACGTTGACCATTAATACACATAATATTATCAATTATTTTAAATTCTCTAATACCAAAGTTTTCTTTAACCACTTCACATAAATGATTATGATAATAAACTTCAATAATACATTGATATAAATGGGGTTCCTCTGCACTCCATAACTTTGGATGATCAAGTGTTAAAGTATACGAAGCATCTAATGTATCTTCATTATAGATAAGTTTATCATTATCATAGATAAATATATTAAATAAAGTATCACTCATATCTTGATTTAAAGTCATATTGATATGTATTTGACACTGATCATAAATATCATTGAGTTTTGTTTCAATGTGTAAATCCTGGATATGCACTTGTGGGATTAAACGTAATTCCACATTTCTAAATATACCAGAAAAACGCCAAAAATCCTGATCTTCTAGCCAACTACCGCTACTAAAACGATAAACTTGTACAGCTACTCGATTTCTACCTACGACCATAACATCACTTAAATCAAAAGTCGATGGTGTAAAACTATCTTCACTGTAACCAATAAATTCACCATTCACCCATAATGCAAATGCTGATTCAACACCATGAAAACAAATATGTTTATCATATCGATGATATTCTTCACTTAACTCAAAATCTAAAACATAGCTTCCTATTGGATTATATTCAGGTATTTCTCCTGGTATGATTTCCTCACTACCAGACCAAGGATAAACTTGATTGACATACATTGGTTTTCCATAACCTTGAAGTTGAAGATGTCCTGGTACTTTGATTTTATTCCAAGATGAACAATCAAATTCCTTTTCATAAAAGTTAGAAATGATATCTTTTAAACGAGTACAATAAGAAAATTTCCATTGTCCATTTAACGATATAATAAAACTACTATTAGTTTCATTCTTATTAGCATAATATTTATGCATCGTATAAGGTTTCATTCGATTGACTTGATAGACTGTAGGGTTCTGTATCCACTCATAATTCATTTTCTCTTCCATTTGATTTCCTCTAAATATATTTTATCTTACACATATAAAATACAAAGAGAATAAAGAACAAAGTATAGTAAAAAAATACAAATATATGCATTTTTATTGTACGAATAAAATAATTCAATATAATAAAGCTGAGGTGATTCCATGGATAATATTCAACATATATTAAAAGATTTATATATAATTTCTCATTTTAATATGTCCTTATTTGATACTGATTTTAACCTTGTGTCTTCCTATCCTGAATACAAAACCCCATTTTGTGCATTAATTGAAAAAAGTGATGGTTTTAAACATTGTAAACAATATGATCATGATGCCTTTTTAAAAGTCAAAAAAACAGGAAAAATCTATATTTATCAATGTTATTTTAATCTCTATGAAGCTTGTGTTCCTATTTACACTTATGGTGTGTTAAGTGGTTATTTAATGATGGGACAAAATTTAACAACTTCCCCTATTGATAGAAAAATCATTGAAGAAAAAGCTCTACCTTATGTTAAAAATCCAAATTTACTTAATGATGCTATAGCAGCCATACCTGTTCATTCTAAAGAAAAAATATTATCTTTTGCCTCTATCGTCGATGTTTGTGCTAAGTATCTCACTTTAACCAATCAAGTAGAAAGCAAGAATGAACAACTTGCTAAACAAACAATGAGCTATCTCCAGCAAAATTATGCTAGTAATATTACTATTCAAAAACTATGTGATATCTTTTATTGTAGCAAAGGAACATTAAATAATCATTTCAAGCAAGAATATCATATCTCTATCCATCAATATTTATCAAATCTACGATTAGAAAAAGCTTTAGAATTATTACCTGATCATAAACTATCTATTGGTGAAATAGCTATTACAGTCGGTTTTAATGATACCAATTATTTTACCAAAGCTTTTCGTAAAAAATACAATTGCTCACCTTTAGAATATCGAAATAAGTAAAATTATCGACGCACTGAGTCGATAATTATTATCTATATGAAAATTCCACACATTGTGTGGAAAATCTACAAAAATGAAAAGAATTTTCCACTTGATGAGTGGAAAATTCTTTATAGTTTATAAATAATCAATTCAGATTGACAATTTCATTTATAAATTATAATACACTTTACCGAAACTTTACATTTTATATTATCTATATATGTTAGAATATATACGGTGATAAACAATGGAAATATATAAGTTAGGTATGAAAATTGAAACAATAACTCAAATAGATGATAAATCATCTCAAGTTATCATTGTTAATAGTCATCAAGCTATGAGTACCTTGGCATATGCTCATATATCTTATGATGGAGATATTCAACTCAATAATATCAGATATTGTCGTGTTGAAGCCCAGGAAGAATATATGAGTGGATCACTCTATATTCCTAAATTACTGGATGTTTCAAATTATCGATATAAGATTCTGATTTTTATTAATAAAAATTATATAGTTATTGTTGATGATTCGGATTTTTCTAAACGTATTTTAAATAGATTACAAATGAAAATATTCCACCATGAAGAATCCAAAGAACTATTTCTCTATCACTTTTTTATTCAAATACTAAACAGGGATTCTGAACTATTATCACGTTATGAAAAACAAATCATGGACATGGAAGAAAAACTTCTTAATCGTCAATTATCTCATTTTCAAAATCATATTATGCCTTTAAAGAAAGAACTTCTAACTTTAAGGGAATACTATGATGAAATTATGGATATGGCAAGAGAATTTAGAGATAATGAAAATGATATTTTTGAAGAAGATTTGCTCAAATATTTTGGTAACATTTATGATAGAGCAGATAGATTGGTAAGCAAGACAAGTTTCTTATTAGAATATGCAAGACAAGTCAGTGATGCCTATCAAGCACAATTAGATGCTAAACAAAATAATAATATGCAGTTTTTAACTGTTATATCAACTATTTTTCTTCCTTTAACATTAATCACAGGATGGTATGGTATGAATTTTGAAAATATGCCCGAACTCGAATCTGGATATCCTTATATTATCTTACTTAGTTTAGTTGTTATAGTGGTATGCATTGTTATTTTTAAGATAAAGAATATTATTTGATAGAAATTGCCTTTAACCATAAATATCTCATCCGTATACCTACAATAAACATACTATTTTAACATAAAAAATAAATTATATAAATATAAGCAATAAAAAAGTATGATTTAATCAATATAATTTCAAATCAAATCATACTTAATTATTAGACATTTAGCATTTTATACCTAAAACTTCAAATTCTTATTTTATAATTCTAACACTTCTAAATCATCAGGAACATGGATGTTTCCATGATAATATTGTTGCCCTTCTTTTATATATAACTCTTTTCTTGTTCCGACAGTTTGATCTTCCGTATGATACAACAAAATATTTTTAACATTAAATCGCTCAGCTAATTCACAAGCATCTTTAACCGTTGAATGATTTTTTTCATATGGTTTATAAATATCAGCCTGAGAGTATAAACAAAAAGCTTCATGGAGTAACCACTTACTGTTATCAACATAAGGGTAGCTACTTTCATAACAAGGTTCATCTCCACAACATGTGAGTTTTTCTCCATTACCTAAATCCATACAATAGCCGAATTGTTTGGCTTTTTTTGAATGAATATCAAAGAATGTGATATCTTTACCAATGATATTATATGTATCACCATCATTGACAGTCACTAAGTGTAATGTTTTACCAATACAAGCTGTTTCTGAAGGTTCTAAGACTTGTTTGGAAATACTTTCAATAATACGTATCACTTCTTCATGACCATAAATATAAGCTTCACCTTTAAATCGACCATATTTCATACCTTGACAATAAATACGCATCATCCAAATAATACCTAATAAATGATCAATATGTTTATGAGTGACAAATATATGATGAATATCATTGTGATTGATACCAGCATGTTTTAATTGCGTAAGAAGGGTACTTCCTCCTCCACCATCAACTAAAAGATATTGAGAATTATTTTCAATGACATAACAGGTATTATAATATTCAGTAACAATGGCATGTCCTGTACCTAACATCGTTAATTTCATAAGTTGCCTTTCCTTCTTTCTTTCCATGATGTGAGTATTTTATTTAATAATTGGGATAATTCTTCTTTTTCATGATCATCTAACATAAAGAAGATATCTTCATTAGTATCTTTATAACGTACAATTGTATTTCTTCCTTTATCGGTTATTTGAATAATGGATTTTCTTTTATCATTTTCATCCTTATAACGAATAATTTTTCCTGATTTTTCTAACTTTGCAAGGATTTCAGATATTGATCCAGCTTTTATGTTTAGAATATCCTGAAGCTCCTTTTGGGAAATAGTCTCACGTTCATTAAGGATTTCCAAGATACGTCCTTGTCCTTGCTTTTTACCCATTTTATGATTGAGGACTTGGGCACAGTTAATGAGCAGTCCTGTTAAATCGAATTTATCCATCGTTTTCACCTAATTTCTTTATAAATCTTAAACAAAGTGTCGCTGTCACAATAAATGATACTGTATCAGCAATTGGTACAGCTATAAAAATACCATATAAACCTATTATTGTTGATAATATAAGTATTAAAGGTATTAATAAGATACATTGCCTTAACAAATTCAAAAAGCTTGAATATGCAACTTTACCCAATGATATGAAAAAGTTCGCACACATCATTTGACAACCAACAAAAGGGAAACATAAAAACCATATATGTATAGCTTTTGTTCCTAATGTTATGATTTCCGTTTCATTATTAAACAAAGAAATAATAGATGAAGCAAAACATTGTATAATGATAAACTCAATAATCGCAAATATCGTGGCACATATATTCGTGCATTTTAATGTTTCTTTGACTCGATCTATTCTTTTAGCCCCGTAGTTATAACTAACAATTGGCTGTTGACCATGAGTAAGGCCAGTTAAAGGCATCAACATCAATGTTTGTACGCTAGTAATAATACCGACTGAAGAAACAGCAATATCACCACCATAGGTTACTAAAGTACTATTAATGACTATGTTTAATACACTGGTAGCACATTGAAGTAAAAATGAAGGTGTACCAGTTTTCATGATCAAGAACATGTGTTTAAAGTGTGGTTTTAAATCAGCTGCTTGGATAGGCACCAAACTACGTTTACCAAACAAAAAAGCTAATTGCCAAACCATGCTTAAAAACTGACCACCAATCGTTGCCAAAGCTGCTCCTTGCATCCCCATATGCATTCGAATGATAAAAATATAATCAAATATAATATTAAAAACACCACCAAGTATTTGCGATATCATCGTATTATTTGCATTTCCCTGAGCTCTTGAAAGATTGTTACCACATAAAGTGACACATTGAAAAACAGCACCAAATAAAATAATTCTTAGATAAAGTTTCGCATAAGGAAGAACTTGATTACTTGCTCCTAATATCTTAAGTAATGGTGATAAAAAGATATTGCCAAAAATAGTAAAACATAAACCAAAGAAAATACCTAATACCAAAGAATTACCCTGATAAATACGTGCTTCTGATTCTTCCTTAGCTCCTGAAGATATAGAAAATAATGTTGAACCACCTATTCCACACATCAAACCAAAAGCCATCAATACTAAAGTCACAGGATAAGATATAGTAATACCTGCTAAACCTAATGATCCTAAATCAGAATTTCCAATAAACATCCTATCCACTACATTATATATAGCATTAATAATTAAACCCACCATAGCTGGTATGGATAATTCTATTAATAAGGGTATAATTTTCTTATTCTCTAATTTACTATCTTCCACGCATATCACCTATTTAATGATATACTTATTTTACAAAATCGTCAAGGTACCTTGCTAAATATTGCTACCTAACCTTTTCACTTCTTTATAACATAATGATACTGTAATCATAAAAGCTAATGCATCAGCAATTGGTACAGCTATAAATACCCCATTTGATCCAATAATCATGGATAAAATCAATATTAATGGAATGAGTAAAATACATTGTCTAAGAAGATTTAAGAAACTGGAATAAGTAACTTTTCCAATAGATTGAAAAAAGTTAGCACACATTGTTTGACAACCAACAATAGGTAACAACATAAACCATATCCTAATAGCGCTTGTACCTAAAGTAATAATTTCTTCTTCACTATTAAATAATGAAATAATAAATTCAGGAAAACATTGAATAAATATAAAGCCGACAATAGCTATAGCGGTTGAACTAATAATGGTATATTTTAATGTTTCTTTTACACGATGATATGCTTTTGCGCCAAAGTTATAACTGATAATTGGCTGTTGACCATGCGTGATGCCTACTAAAGGCATGAGAACTAACGTCTGCACACTCGTAATGATACCAACTGTAGAAATCGCAATATCACCACCATAAACACCTAATGTACTATTAATTACAATATTTAATACACTTGATGCCATTTGCAACAAAAAAGCTGGTGTTCCTGTTTTAATAATCATATAAATATGATGTAATCTTGGTCTTAAATCAGGAAACGTGACATGTATCATACTACGTTTACCAAAGAAATAAGATAGCTGCCAAACCATACTTAAAAACTGACCACCAATCGTTGCCAAAGCTGCTCCTTGCATACCCATATGACATTGTATAATTAAAATATAATCAAAAACAATATTAAAACCTGCTCCTAACATTTGAGATATCATAGAATTTGTCGCATTTCCTTGAGCTCTAGAAAAATTATTACCACATAAAGCCACACATTGAAATACTGCCCCAAATAAGATAATACTCAGATAATCCTCGGCATAAGGAAGAACTTGATTACTTGCTCCTAATACTTTAAGTAATGGTGATAAAAACAAATTACCAAACACTGTAAAACATAGACCAAAGAAAACAGCCAATATGAGAGCATTTCCTTGATAAATCTTCGCCTCGTCTTCTTCTTTAGCACCTAAAGAAATAGAAAAACGTGTTGAGCCACCCACTCCACACATTAATCCCAAAGCCATTAAAATCAGTGTTACAGGATATGAAACTGTAATACCAGCTAAACCTAGTGAACCTAAATCAGCCGTATTACCGATAAACATTCTATCAACAATATTATATATCGCATTAACTAATAAACCAACCATGGCAGGAATAGATAATTCCACAAGTAATGGTAATATTTTCTTGGTTCCCATTTTGTTATCATTCATTATTATCCCTCCATAATCTTTACAAAATACTTCCTATTTCTTGGACCGTCAAATTCACATAAATAAACACTTTGCCATATACCTAGAAGTATATTTCCATTTTCGACAATGAGTGTTTGATTACAATTAAAAGCTGTAGATTTCATATGCGCATGAGAATTTCCTTCAAAATGACGATAATCACTATGATTGGTTGGAAAAACACGTTCATAACCGTTAATCATATCTCTAACAACATCAGGATCAGCATTTTCATTAATCGTAATACCAGCTGTTGTATGAGGTGTATAAACAACTATAATACCATCTTTAATTTTTGAATCTTTTAAATCTGCTTTAATTTGATAAGTAATATCAACCATTTCCATACGTTTAGAAAACTGATAGTTATGTTTATATAACATTCTTACACCTCCAAATATTTCTTATAAATATTTCGTAATTCTTCTTTTACATCTAATATCGCATTCATACTTGTAAAGAAATCATCTGCATAATTTGTATGACCATTATTCATACACCACATAATCTCATAACCTGAAAAAGTATATGCTAAAGATGAATACAAAACATTGGGATCATTCATATTATTGATTTCTTTATCTTCTTGTGCTTTATGAATCATCATGACAGCTAATTCTGTTAAATTTTCTCGCATATCAAAGCTATGATGATTTTCATTCAAATTAGATATCATCATTTGACTAAATAAATCAGGGCCAAATTTCATTGTATCGCTCATCAAAGAACTAAAAATAATAACTAATTGTTCATAATGGCTATCAGCTTGTAAGAAACGATATGTATCTGTAGTAATATCATGAATCGTACGATCATATAAATCTAATATCAATTCATCTTTAGAACCAGCATATTTATAAAATGTAGGCTTGGTTATTCCACAAGCATCACATATATCATTAATAGTAACATTACAATAACCTTTAGATGAAAATAATTCTAAAGCAATGTTACTTATTTCTTGTTTATTAATCTTTTGCATAAAAACACCTCTGTGGTAATATTAACACATTTTGACTTATTTGTCTTTATATTATATTCTGTGTTATAATACGTCTTATAGGGAGATATAACAATGAATAGGAACAAAAAGATTAAAGAACTCGCAAAACTTATGAATGATAAATCATTGATTAAAGTACCAGTGATAAGTGATATTGTAAAGTGTTTTGATGTTCTTTTAGATGATGAACAACTAGATTATTTATTAAAATTAAATAATAAGAAATATAGTTATGATGGATTAAGAGAATTATATGATAAAGATGATTTTGATAATTTTGTTTATCAACTATTACATTATGGGATGATATGGTGTATAGACGATCAATATGAGTTATCACCAATATTACCTGGATGGATAGAAATATGTTTAAGTGGTCCAATGGATGATAAGAAAAGACAGGTCATGGAAGCTTTCAAAGGTTTTGAAGAATTTTTAAAAATGGTCAATTTACCTGGCGTTAGACAATATTTGAATCATCATGCAATTAAAAATCTGGAAACCAATCCTGCTCATATGTCTACTTATATATCCCAAAATAACAATATTAAAATAAAAATCAACAAAATAATAGAAACCCAACAGGAAGTCATCCAAGATGGTGATGTTTATGCCTTGCTTAAAAAACATCCTGATGATATCGCTGTGATGAATTGTATGTGTCGTACAATAAAACAAAGCGATCATCATGATTGTGCCTATCATATGCCGATGCGTGTATGTATGGTTGTAGGAAGTTTTGCTAGACAGATTATCAAATATGATGTGGGCGATAAGATTAGCTTAAATGAGGCTATTAAAATTGTTGATGAATGTGCAAAGTTAGGCGCTATTCATACGATTTATCATTATGGTATGAATAGTGAAAAGGAAGAGATTTGTATTTGTAATTGTTGTAAGGATTGTTGTTTTATTTATGGTGGTTATCAGGATGGTACAGTCAGTAATATTAATGTAAAAGCTTATTATATGTCAACAATCAAAAATAGTGATCAATGTGTCAAATGTCAACAATGTATAAGATATTGTCCGACCGATGCTTTGAGCTTAAAAAACAATGTGATTACTTTAGAGAATGATCGTTGTATTGGTTGTGGACAATGTAGCAAGAGATGTAAAAGAGATGTGTTTGAAATGGTTTATCATGAAAGAAAGGTATTTGTGAAGACAAGATGAAGATAGATTTGAATAAAGATGTGCATGCTTCTAATAACGCAAAAGCATTAGAAGTTCATGAGTTTTTTAGTAGTAAGGGTATTAAAATTATTAATTTGGTAGGTAGTCCAGGTAGTGGTAAGACAACTTTATTAGAGAGTATTATTAAGTATCATGGAAGTGCTGATATTGGTGTTATTGAGGGTGATTTGTTTGGTGATTTGGATCATCAAAGAATAGAGAAATTAGGTGTACAGAGTTATCAGTTGAATACCGAAGGAGCTTGTCATTTAGAAGCCAGTTTTTTAGATGAAGCATTGGATTATTTTGATTATGATAAGATGAAATATATGTTTATTGATAATATTGGTAATTTGATTTGTACAGCATCTTATTATTTAGGTGAAGATTTACGTATTATTGTTTCTTCTACAACTGAGGGTAATGATAAACCTTATAAATATCCTAAGATGTTTTATACGAGTGATATTGTCGTATTAAACAAGATTGATTTATTACCTTATATTGATTTTGATGTAGAGAAGTTTGATAAAGCAATAGAAAATTTTGAATGTCAAAGCATCCATGTTTGTGCTAAGACTTCTGAAAACGTTGATAAGCTTTGTGAGATGATATTTGATGCATGAAAGAGCAGTATGTCGAGAAATAATGGATATATGTATGCAAGCTAAGGAAGAATATCAATTAGAAGTGATAGAAAGTATTACTTTAAAGATTGGTATTCATTCATGTATTCATAAGGGACAATTAGAATATCTATTTCAGATATCTAAGCAAGATACATGTTTTGAAAATACAATACTATTATTTGAAGATATTGATTATGAAGTTGAATGTTTAAATTGTCATCAAACATATAAACCATCTATTGATAAACATATTTGTCCCTATTGTGAGAGTAACCAATATAAAGTAATCAATGGTTATGATTGTTTTGTAGACAGTATCGAAGGTCATTAAATCCTCTATTTTAGAGGATTTTTAATTTATTGTAAATTTTTTCACAAATTTTTGTGAAAATATTGACAAATAATATATAAGTGTTATAATTTACTCAAGTAAATTTTAAATTTACCAAAGTAAATAGGAGGAAAAAGAAATGTCTAAGAGTTTGTTTGACAAAACAAAGATTGGTAACATGAAATTAAAGAACAGAATCTTCATGTCACCAATGGGTACTTCTGGCGAAGCCGATGGTTCTTATACCATGGATGCAGTTAATTATTTTATGGAAAGAGCTAAAGGTGGTGCTGGTTTGATTATTACTGGTGCAAATGTTGTTTCTACAAAATATGAACCTTTACCTTGTACAGCTTTATCTAATTTCCATCATGTAGAAAGATTAGATATGTTGATTGATCGATGTCACCATTATGGAGCTAAGGTTTGTGTACAATTATCTCCAGGTTTAGGTAGACAACAATTCACTGATCCATTTACCCCACCTTATAGTGCAGGTAGTGTTGGTTCTTTCTGGTTCCCTGATTTAATTTGTAAACCATTTAGTAAAGATGATATTCATTATTTGGTTGAAAAGATTGGTTATAGTGCTTCTTTAGCTGTAGCAGCTGGTGCTGATGCTGTAGAGTTGCATGCTTATGGAGGATACTTATTAGATCAATTCCACTCAAAACAATGGAATAATAGAACTGATGAATATGGTGGAAGCTTAGAAAATCGTATGAGATTTACTTTAGAATGTATTGATGCGATTAAGAAGAATGTTCCTGATAGTGTAGCAGTATTAGTTAAATTCACTCCTGATCAAAGAGTAGATGGTTTTAGAACTTTAGATGAGGGTATTGAAATGGCTAAGATTTTGGATAAATCTGGCGTTGATGCTTTGCATGTTGATACAGGATGTTATGAAGAGTGGTACCAAGCTATTACAACAGTTTATTCTAATGAAGGTCATAAGTTAGATGTACAAAAGGCTATTAAAGAAGTTGTAAGTGTACCTGTATTAGGTGATGGTAAATTATTAGACCCTCAGTTAGCAGCAGAAGTTGTAGAAGAAGGAACTTTGGATTATGTAGGTTTAGCCCATCAAATGTTAGCTGATCCATATTGGCCAAAGAAGGTTAAGAGTGGGCATACTGAAGATATTGTTCCATGTGTTGGATGTAATGAATGCTTATTAGCTGGATTTAGTGGAAAGCATTATTATTGTACAGTTAACCCTACTTGTTATGCTGAAAAAGAATATGCGTTACCTAAACCAGATGGTACAGAAAGATCTGTATTAGTAATTGGTGGTGGTCCTGGTGGTATGGAAGCTGCCATTACTGCTAGAAGACGTGGATTTAAGGTTCAACTTTGGGAAAAGGAAAGTCGTTTAGGTGGTACTTTATGGCCTGCAGGTGGACCTGATTTTAAAGCAGATGTATTAAAACTTATTAAATATTTAGAAACTCAATGTTATAAATTAGGTGTAGATATTCGTTTAAATACAACTGCTACTGAAGATAATATTAAAGGTGGTAACTTTGATAAAGTTGTTTTAGCTGCTGGTTCTTCTCCTGTTAAACCAAGAATTGAAGGTATTGATAAGACAATATTAGCAAGCGATTATTTAACACACAAAGCTACCGTTGGTAAAAATGTAGTTGTTATAGGTGGCGGTCTTGCAGGTTGTGAAGCAGCTTGTGATATTGCTCCAAAAGCTGATAATGTTACATTAATTGAAATGATGCCAGATATTCTTTATACAGCTCAACACTGCTTAAATAATGATCAACATTTAAAGAATATGATCAAAGAACGTGGTATCAACGTTGTTGCAGGTGCTTCTGTTACTAAGATTACAGATAGTGAAGTCACTTACACTAAAGATGGTGAAACATTCACAGTACCTTGTGATAGTGTCATCAATGCAGCAGGATTTAGACCTAATAATCAATTAGAAGA
The DNA here is from genome assembly GCA_021201655.1 of Erysipelotrichaceae bacterium. Classification (GTDB taxonomy): domain Bacteria; phylum Bacillota_I; class Bacilli_A; order Erysipelotrichales; family Coprobacillaceae; genus JAJQDJ01. The sequence goes on from JAJQEL010000027.1 coordinate 38,206, forward strand.
TAAGTTAGAAGAAATCTATGATGATGTTACAGTGATTGGTGATGCTGTATCTCCTAGAAAGATTTTAACAGCTATCCATGAAGGATATCATACTATTAGAGTTATGGAATAATACAAAAGCTTCACGCAATGTGAAGCTTTTTATCTTTCTAATTTAACATAATATTTTTATCATTTTCTCCAATTTATTAGCATCATCCATAACTTCCTTTTGATAACGAATTAGCCTAAACCAATTATTAGATTCTTCTTTTATTTCTTCTAATTTTTGAGGATTAATTTTTTTCAAGATACCTATACATATTATTTTAGGTTCTGAATTTTTATTTTGTCTGTATTTAATATATCCATATTCATTGCCATGAATAACCTTAATTTGTAATTTACCACAATATGATAAATTATCTAAGTTAGCCTGAAAAGCATTATATGCTTTATGTTTTCTGTCCAATTCTTCAATAAGAACATCTTTTAGCATATCCAATGCCATAATACATCACTTCCTTATAAAGACATTTGCTAGCTTTAATTCAATTTATTTTTTATCTTAAAGCAAATATTACGGGCATGCCCGTAATATTTGCTTATTATTAATTTTGCATAATATCATTAACCAATTTTTCTAATTCTTCTCTATTTGGTAGATATAATTCATATTTTGAAACAAACAAATTAGTATCCATGCCATAAGTCGCATATTGAACTAAAAGTTCATCTTTGTATCGACTTAAAATGATTCCTATTGGTGGATTATCATCTTCCATATTTTCTTCACTAGCAAAATATCCTAAATACATATTCATTTGACCAATATCCTGATGTTTAATAGAATTAATTTTTAAATCAATTAAAACAAAGCATTTTAAAATTCTATGATAAAATACCAAATCAATATAATAATGCGTATTATCTATCGTTATACGATATTGACGTCCTATAAAAGCAAATCCTTTGCCTAATTCTAATAGGAACGATTGTAAATTACTAATAATCTTGTTTTCTAAATCTTTTTCTGTATATTGCTTGTTGTCAGGAATATTTAAAAATTCCAACGTATAAGTATCTTTAATAATATCATCCGGTGTTTGTATAATTTGTGTTGAAATTGATTCTCTTGCATTTTTAACTACTGTTTCAATATTAGTAACTAAAAGATCAAAATCCATATTATTTCTTAATTCTTCCATATAAACTCCTTTCAGTAATATTTTTATATATGATTATATTATAGCAAATTTTATATAAAAAGTCGATAAAGTTAGATTCTACTTTATCGACTCATTTCTTATTTCTCAGCTGGTATAACTTTCTTTAGACGTTTCTCAAAATCTCTTCGTGTAAACATAACAATAGCACCACAACCTTGACATTTAACCTTAATATCAGCACCCATTCTAATGATCTTCCATTGATTAGATTTCTTACATGGATGGGGTTTTTTCATTTCTACAATATCATTTAAATCATATTCCATTATTTTTCCTCTTCTCTTTTTTCATATGCTTTTAAAGTGTTTTCCATTAACATTGATATTGTCATAGGTCCAATACCTCCAGGTACTGGTGTTATATAAGATGCTATATCTTTAACATCTTCATAATCAACATCACCACATAATTTATTATTCTCATCTCTATTAATACCTACATCTAAAACAACAGCCCCATCCTTAACATATTCATGATTAAAGAATTTAGGTTTACCAATAGCAGCAATCAATACATCAGCACGTTTACATACACTCTTTAAGTCTTGTGTACGTGAATGACACATAGTAACAGTCGCATTTCGATGTAAGCAAAGTAAAGCAACTGGTTTACCGACAATATTACTTCTACCTACTACTACAACTTCTTTACCTGTTAAATCATAATTGATTTCATCTAAGATAACCATCATACCTTGTGGTGTACAAGGTACCAAACCACCTTGATTTAAGAATAATTTAGCAACATTAACTGGATGGAAACCATCAACATCTTTAGCAGGATCAATAAAGTTTAATATCTTTTCTTCATTAATATGTTTAGGTATTGGTAATTGTACTAATATACCATCAACACTGTCATCTTTATTGAGTCTATCTATTTCATTGAGTAAATCATCTTCACTAATTGTATCTTCTAATCTAATGATTTCTGATAACATACCAGTATATTGACATGCTCTATCTTTATTTCTTACATAAACTTTACTAGCTGGATCTTCACCTACAAGTATAACCACTAATTTAGGTATTCTTTTTCCTTCTTGTTTTAATGTATCTATTTTTACTTTAACGTCATCTTTTCTTTTGTTGGCAATTCCTTTTCCATCTATTCTCATATGTATACCCCTTTTCTTATTGGTATTATAATTGAAATTAATTCGATTGTAAACAATTAATCTGATGATAAAATCAGTGTAGTAATTTATGATAATCCTATTCCATTTAATTTAATCAAAAACTTTATATTTGTTATTTAATGATTTAATGATAAAATATAAATAGTTATTTGATGGAGGTCGAATCATGAAATCTATAAATGTCGTAGCAGCAATCATAAAGAAAGATAATAAAATATTTATAGCTGAAAGAGGTTATGGTGAATTCAAAGGTATGTATGAATTTCCAGGCGGAAAAGTTGAAAAAAATGAGGATCCTTCAGATGCATTGAAAAGAGAAATATCTGAAGAGATGCAAGCTAAAATTGAAGTTGATTCACTATTTTATCATGTTCATCATGAATATAGTGATTTCATATTAGAAATGGATTGCTTTACTTGTCATTTATTAGATGATCATTTGGTTTTATTAGAACATTTAGATGGAAAATGGATAGATCCCTATGCTGATAATGATGATATTGTGTGGGTTCCAGCTGATATTAAAGTTATCAATGAAATCAAGAAACGAGGCATATAGTTATGAATCAATTATCCATTAAAGACTATCATCCTAAGCTTTTATATAATGACTATCATGATAAAGTTAGATTATCTGAAGAAATCATCAAACAATTAAGAGAATGTGATACTTTTGATATTTCTGTAGCATTTATCAAAGAATCAGGATTAGCTGTTTTAAGGGAAATACTCCATGAATTACGTGAACAAAATAAACAAGGAAGAATTGTTACTTCCACATATTTAAACTTTAATGATCCTAAAATGTTTAAAGATTTATTAAAATATCCTAATATCACTGTTAAAATATATCAAGGCGAAGGATTTCATCCTAAAGGTTATATTTTTAAAAAAGATGATAACTACAAAATCATTATTGGTAGTAGTAATCTTACCCAAAATGCTTTAACAAAAAATCAAGAATGGAATTTATTATTAACTTCTTCTGAAGATCAAGAATTTATCCAACAAATTAACAACGAATTTGATAAACAATGGAATCAATCCATCCCTTTAACACAACAATGGATTGAAGAATATAGTCACATATATGTTCCTCCAGTTTATCATTCTGTGCAACAACAAAATAAAACCATTAAACCAAACTTTATGCAAAAAAGTGCTTTAAAATCTTTATCTAAATTAAGAGAAGAAGGTAAAGATAAAGCATTACTTATATCTGCTACAGGGACTGGTAAAACTTATTTATCAGCTTTTGATGTTTTAGCATATCAACCTCAAAGAATGTTATTTGTCGTTCATAGAAGAAATATTGCAATTAAAGCAAAAGAAACATTTGAAAACTTAATTAAAGATAAATCAATGGGATTATTTTCTGGAGATACTAGAGAACTAGATAAAGATTATATATTTGCAACTGTTCAAACTATTAGTAAATCAGAAAACAGAGAATTATTTTATAGAGATGCGTTTGATTATATCATTATTGATGAAGTTCATAGAGCTGGTGCTCAATCTTATCAAGTATTGTTAGATTATTTTAAACCATTATTTTTATTAGGTATGTCAGCGACCCCTGAAAGAACTGATAATTTTGATATTTATAAAATGTTTGATTATAACATTGCTTATGAAATTAGATTACAGCAAGCTATGGAATTTGATCTGTTGTGTCCTTTTCACTATTATGGAATTACTGACTTAACAATTCAAGGTAGAACCATAGATGATCATAGTGAATTTAATACATTAGTTAGTGATATACGTGTTGACTATATTATTGATAAAATAGAAGAATATGGTTATTCTGGAGAAAAAGTTCATGGTCTCATTTTTGCAAGTAGTAGAAACGAAGCTATTAAGCTTTCAAATTTATTTAACCAAAGGGGATATAAAACGAAAGCTTTGATTGGAAGTGATAGTGAATCTGCAAGACAACAAGCTATGAATCAGCTAGAATCTAATAATGGTGATTATTTAGATTATATTTTTACTGTTGATATTTTTAATGAAGGTATTGATATACCAAAAGTTAATCAAGTAGTGATGTTAAGACCAACACAGTCAGCTATTATCTTTGTTCAACAATTAGGTAGAGGTTTAAGAAAAAATAATGAAAAAGATTATGTTGTTATTATCGATTTTATTGGTAATTATTCACAAAACTTCTTTATTCCTATTGCTTTAAGTGGCAATACTAATTTAAATAAAGATGATTTAAGAAAATTTATTAGTGAAGGTGATTTATCTATTCCAGGTCCTTCAACAATTCAATTTGATGAAATATCACGTAAACGTATTTATCAATCTATTGACATTGTTAATTTTAATACCATTAGTTTTATTAAACAAAGTTACCAAGAATTAAAAGCAAAACTTGGTAGAATTCCCCATTTAATGGATTTTGAAAAATATGGTGCTATTGATGTCCAAAAGATTTTCCAAAATAAAAATTTAGGATCTTATCATGAGTTTTTATATAAATACGAAAAAGATTATCATGTAGAATTTAATGATTTAGAAAGACAATATCTTAAGTTTATTTCTAATAAATTATCTTCAGGTAAACGAATTCAAGAACTTGAAACTATCAAAAGATCAATTGAAAAAACAAGTAATCTAATGAATTATGTTTATCAAGTTGTTGAAGAAAATTATCATATTCAAATGAATAATCAATGCGTTGAAACTATAGAAAATATCTTAACTCAAGAATTTCCTACAGGTTCTGCAAAAGATACTTACAAAGATGTTCAAATTATTGACCACAACTGGAACACTTCACCAACATTTAAGAGATTACTGAACAATCCTGAATTTAAAAAACAAGTATTAGAAGTTATTGACTATGCTATTGATATCTATAACAAGAAATATAGTCAAAGGTATCATAATACTGATTTATGTTTATATGAAAAATATACTTATGAAGATGTATGTCGTTTGCTTAATTGGCAACAAAATATTGTGCCATTAAATATTGGTGGCTATAAATATGATCAACATACCAATACTTTACCAGTATTTATTAATTATGATAAAGAAGAAGATATTACAGAAACAACTAAGTATAATGATCATTTTATTGATTCACAAACACTCATTGCCATGTCTAAAAGTAATGTTAAATTAAATAGTAAAGGTATTGAAATCTTTACTAAAGCTAAAGAAAGAAATACTGCTATTCATATCTTTATTAGGAAAAATAAAGATGATGAAACATCTAAAGAATTTTATTATTTAGGTAATGCATCTATAGATAATATTCAACAAGATACCATGGCTAATAATGTCCCTGTTTGTGAAATACACTATACTTTAGATCAACCTGTTAAAAAAAGAAATTTATGAATATATTATTAGCTAGAATGTGCTTTTTATAAATGATATATACTTTATCTCTTGATTTTCTATAAGTAAATTGTATAATATAGTTATAGATAAAAGCAAAATTATTGTTACGTCTATTATGGATTACATTATTTAAAATGAATCTACAACTCTATGAGTTCTTTATTAGAAGATGTTGATAACGGTTATGGTTAGCTATAACGTGAGTATCAGCATCTTCTTTTTATATATCAAAATATCATTAAAAAGCAGAGGACTAAATCCTCTGCTTTACACTTTGTTATTAAAATTACATATCTGCATAGCTACACCATCACTCATTAATTCAAAACCATGCTTTTGATAAAATGAAGCATTCTTACTTTCTTCAGGCATCACTTCAATATAAAGATAATCTTTATATTTATCTTTTACTAAGTTAATAAGATGACTTGCTATACCTTGACCTTGATAAGATGGATGAACTAGTACATAATGCACATAAGCTACCATTTCACTATCATCTAATACTCTTATTAAACCAACCAATTGATCATTATCCCAAGCAGTGATAACTGTTGATGAATGCATCAAAGCTTTATATAAGCGTTTTGGATATTGTCCTGATATCCAGTTAACTGATAAGAATAATTGTTGAACTTGTTGTTGATTGAATATTTTATTTTCTGTATATGTTATCATACTATCTCCTATAATCACATTTCTTACATTGTATCATCGTATTATCACTATCTTCTTTATAAAATTGTCCTGACCATTGGCAGATACTTTGAAGTATTGGTACCACAGATAAGCCTTTATCTGTTAATGAATATTCTACTCTCGGTGGTATTTCATCATAAGATTGTCTATAAATAAGATCATTGGATATCAAATCTTTTAATGTTGTAGATAAAACAGCATCTGTAATATTGCCCATCTCTGTACGTATTTGACTATATCTCAAATTACCTTTATTAGCTAGTACACATATAATACGTGAATTCCACTTTCCTCCAAAAACCTGTAAACCATATTCCAAAGGACATCTTATATCTTCTTCTAATTTCTTTTGATACATACTTCTCAACTCCCATGTTTATTATAACAAGTCATATTAAAAAAATATAGTTACTATGAAATTTAATAGTCACTCATAAATTTATTGATATCTTGTTTTATCTAAGTAACATGGATAAAATAGTGTCATCAAAGGAGGAAATATAGAATGAAAGTAAACGCATATTTAGAAATTACAATGAAGATTGATGAAGCTAATAGACTTGCAGCTGCAAAGGTTTATACAGATTTTCGTCAACCATTCTTAGACACTATTGAAGGAGCTTTAACTAAAGACTTATTAATTAGAGATGAAGATGTTCAAGTATTACACGGATTTGACAGTGTAGAACATGCTAAAGCTTATTTATCTAGCGATATGTTCCAACAAGATGTATTTGTTGGATTAAAACCTACATGGAGTGCAGATCCAGACGTTAAAATTTATTCAGTAGCTTAAAACGATGTCAAATGACATCGTTTATTTTTTCATTTCTTCTAATATATGTCTAGCTATCAATATACCATTGGTCCCTGCTTGTGCTAATCCTCTTGTAAGACCAGCACCGTCGCCACCTACATATAAGCCATCTATTTCACTTTCAAAACCTTCTCTTACAACTGGTCTAGCTGAATAGAACTTAGCTTCGACACCATATAATAAAGTATGATCGTTCGCAATACCAGGAGTGACATGATCTAATGCTTCAATCATTTCAATGATTGATTGCATCGTATTATATGGTAAAACCAAACCTAAATCACCAGGAACAGCTTCAGGTAAAGTAGGTGTTGTATAGCCTTCTTTTAAACGTTTTGCTGTTGTACGTCTACCTTTTTTAATATCACCATATCTTTGGACAATAATACTACCACTAGATAATTTATTTGCCAATCTTGCTATTTCATGAGCAAATTCATTTGGTTCATTAAATGGTTCACTAAATTCATGGGAAACCAATATTGCAAAGTTGGTATTTTGACTACCTAATTTAGGATCATGATAAGCATGGCCATTGGCTAACATTGTTCCTGAGTGATTCTCTATAACTACATGTCCACTAGGGTTAGAACAGAATGTTCTAACTTTTGTACCTACAGATGTATTATAGATAAACTTACCTTCATATAAGTTCTTATTAATTTCATCCATAACAATATTACTTGTTTCTACTCTTACCCCAATATCAACTTGATTATTATGTAACTCTAATCCTTGATTCTTTAAGACCTTTGTCAACCATGTAGAGCCATCTCTACCTGGTACCAATACAACATAATTAGCTTTAATTTGTGTATCATCTTCTAGGATAATCCCTTTAACATGATTATCTTCAACAACAATATCTTTAACAGTTGTTTTAAAAACTTCATCAATATGAGGTTTTAATTCATTAGACATATCCGTCATAATTCTTAGATTTTCTTCGGTTCCTAAATGTCTTACTTTCGCACGTAATAACTTTAATCCAACAGCATAACCTCTTCTTTCTATTTCTCTTATCTTATCAGTAGTTGGATCCGTTATTTCTTCAGTAGCACCATGTTTTAAATAAAGATCATCCACATAATGAATCACATCTTCAACAGTATCATTATCCATATAATCTGTTAACCAACCACCAAATTCACTAGTAATATTAAATTTACCATCTGAATAAGCACCTGCGCCACCAAATCCAGATGTAATAGAACAAGCAGGTAAGCATCCTGGTTCATGATCTTTTATCTTTGGACATGTTTTAATTTTCTTATCTTTAATAGGGCAATGACGATACATAACATCATGACCTTTATCAATCAATAATACTTTTAAACTAGGATTCTTTAAATATAATTCATAACTTGTCATGATTCCTGCAGGCCCAGCCCCAACAACAATCACATCATACTCTTTTTGCATAAAAAAAACGCCTCATTTCCTGGGCAATAATAATATAACCTAGATAATTATAACCAATAATTAGGTTTTATGTCAATGAATTGTCGCACATTATTTCAATAATGATTTTCTTGCATTATTGATAAATTCACCATATTTTTGTCCATTTGATTTGACAATCATAGCCTGTAAACAAAATAAAGGAACTAATAAAAAAATAAATGCATATAAGAAATAAATAGGTTGAATCATATGATTCATAAGCAAATAATAATAACCAAATACAGCCACTGGAAACTGCACAAATATAGCACTTATCATACCTGGTGAATAGAACTTATCTGTATTAATACGAGCAGCTAAAAGATGTGCTAATATTTCTATAAAACCAATCAATAATGTTGCCATAACAGGCCAAATATAATCTGCTAAAAACACTGGAACTACTGTGGCATATATTGTGAAAATAAATAATCCAAACTTGGCAATACCAAGATTATTTAATTGTAATCCCGTCATACTTGTAACTAGTTCCACAAAACCACCAGGTAACTTTAACTCTTCTGTTTCATGAATAGCTAATGCAACAATATAAATAATAGGTAGCTTTTCTAACATAGACATATTATTCCAATATAATATTAAAACAATTAATGCGATTACACCTAATATACCAGTTATAATATAACTATATTTCTCCATAAATTTGTTCATAATATCCTCCTTGAATAACCCGACATGCTGTCGTATAATCAAATTATAATCTTATAAACAAAATCATCAACAGACAATATTAATGATTTTGTAGGATATTGGAGGCACATATGAAAAAACAACCTGAAATAACAAAAGCTACCAAAGATCGTATCACAGAAGCATTCTTTGAATTATATACGCATCAAACTATCAATAAAATACGAATCATAGATATTACTAACAAAGCACATTGTCATCGATCAACATTTTATGAATATTTTGTCGATATTTATGCCGTACTTGATTATTTAGAAAAACGTATTATTGATGATATTATTCATAATATTGATTTAACTTACAATATATCACTAGAAGCCATAGCTAAGATATATCAACGCAATGGAAAGTATATATGTGTATTATTAGGGGAAACTGGTGACCCAAAATTTTTATCTTATTTTAAAGAAGCTTTATATAAACCATTTCTAGATAAACAAAATATTCCAGATAATGGCATAAATGAATTGATTTATGAATATTCATTAACTGGTTTAATTATAGCTTTTCGTTATTGGTATTTGCATCAAGATATTTGTTCATTAGATAAATTTTTAGAAATTATGCAAAAAATGATTCAACAAGGTAGTATATCTTTATTACAATAGTTTATTTTTTAAACAAAGCAAAAATTGATTCTGGAAGTAAGGATGTATAAGTCATCCATGCTTCCTTTGCTGAGATAGTATCTTTGTGAGGATACCATTCTAAAAAAAAGCCAATCATGCCTGAAATAAAATATTCATTAATCATAGATGATTCTGATTGGACTATGTCAATATTTGAATATAGTTTATCTTTTAAATTGGTTTTAAATGCTTCTTGATCATTGTTTAAAAAATAATATATTTTTTCACTATTATTATCAAAAAATTTTATAAGATTTTCTAAATATAAATCATATGAATCTATTATGGGAATCTGTGCTACCAAATCCACCCATTCTAGTAAAAGTTCATCTTCTATTTCCTGATATATATGATAAATATCATCATAATAAAGATAAAAAGTGCTACGAAAATAGCCAGCTTTATCAGTGATTTCTTTAATTGTTATAGAATTAATTGGTTTTGTTTTATATAATTCCCAAAAAGCTATTTTTAAATTATTTTTAGCGTTTGGTCTTCCCATAATATTCCACTCCTTTATTGAAACACGACATTTGAAAAAAGACTGTACATTGAACTGCTATTTTATCTGCCTTATAATTATAACATGATTTAAAAAAGTTAGGAGAATAAAAATGAAATTAGAAAACAAAGTTGCTATCGTTACAGGTTCTGCAAGTGGTATTGGAAAAGCCATTGCAAAAGTATTTGCCAAAGAAGGTGCAAAAGTTGTTGTTAGTGATATTAGAGAAGATAATGACAATCAAACAGTTGCTGAAATTGTTGCTGATGGAGGAATTGCTTCATATGTTAAATTAAATGTTACTTCTAAAGAAGATTGGGAAAATGCTGTTAAATATGCTCAAGAGACTTATGGTACAGTCAATGTTCTTGTTAACTGTGCGGGAATAGCTGCTGAACCTTGCTCATTTCCAAATGTAGATTTAGATAATTGGCATAAATTCATTGATGTTAATGTAACAGGACCATTGATTGGTATTGAATTATGTGCTGAATTAATGAAAAAAGAAGGAAAAGGCGCAATCGTTAATGTTGGTTCTCTTGCAGGTTTTTATGGATGTGCTGGTTTTGTAGGTTATTCAGTTTCAAAAGCTGCCATTATGGAATTATCTAGATGTGCTGCTGCTCAATATGGAGCATGGGGTATTCGTTGTAATACAGTTAATCCTGGCTGGATTAGTGGTACAGGTTTAACCGGTAATTCAGAAGATTCAGATTCTGCTTCTTCATTAATCGATTATACACCATTATATAGAGGTGGAGCCACTTCAGAATTAGCTAATGCTGTATTATTTTTAGCAAGTGATGATGCTTCATATGTTAACGGACAAACACTTACTGTTGATGGAGGACTTGAAGCTGTCGGACCTTACAACATCACAAACAGAGATGTTGTCAATATGCTCAAAGCAGCAGAAAATAAATAGTTATGAGAATAGATGGGTAGCCATCTATTTTTTGTTTTTTATTCTTGTTTGGCATAACTGTTATTCATTTTTGGAATATATTTAATCATTTATAAAAAGAATAGTAGAATATTTAATATAAGCATTAGACATCATAATATTTCTGATATAAAATATAAATAACAGAGGAGGATTTAAGTGATGGAAAAGAGAAATAGTGGTATAAAATATTGGATTATATTGATATGTTGTTGTTTGATGACAGCTAGTAGTATTGGTATTGTAGTCAATACGATTGGTGTATTCTATACACCTGTATCAACTGCTTTGGGTGTATCCCAAGGAACATTTACATTACATGCAACATTTTGTTTATTAGCGACAGCGCTTACAGCATTGTTTGTTCCTGGTATTATGAAAAAAACGCCATTAAAATTAATGGTTTTAATTGGTGCAGTTTTAACAACAGCATCTACATTTGCAATGGGGTTGGCTCATAATATTATGTTATTTTATATTTTAGGTATTATTAGAGGTATTGGTTCTGCTTTATATGGTGTTATGCCTGTTACAACTATTATTAATAATTGGTTTTATAAACAAAATGGTTTCGCTACTTCTTTAGCATTATGTTTTAGTGGTGTGGCTGGAGCTGTTTTATCACCAGTGTTTACAAATCTGATTGAATCTATTGGTTGGGAATTTACATATTTTGTGGTTGCCATTATTTCAATAGTATTAGCTTTACCATTTATCCTATTTCCTTTTAAAACAAAGCCTGAAGAAGAAGGAAGATTACCATATGGAAAAGAATATGAAAGTGAAGCTGGACTACCAATAAGTGAAATAAAATTTACAGAAGAGGAAGAAAAGAAATTCAATATTATGCAACCTAAATTTATGATATTCTTCTTAGTAGCTATATTTATTAATGCTGTTCCTGGTATGTCATCACATTTACCAACATATGCTTTAAGTATTGGTTTTACATCTACATTAGGATCTTTAATGTTATCTGCAACTATGATTGGTAATATTTGTTCTAAATTCCTCATTGGTATACTTTCAGATATGATTGGTATTGTTAAATCGGTATTTACTATGATAGCTATTAATATGATTGCATTAATCTTGTTTATGTTATTTAAAACGGAATATACATTGTTGATTGCTGCTTTCTTATTTGGTGCTATTTATTCAGTTTGTGCCGTTGGTTTAGCCATTATGACAAGAGTATTCTTTGGTACTGAAAATTACTCTGTTGCGTATTCTAATATTACTTTTGCTTCTAATTTCGGTGGTGCATTTGCTGTAACGATTATTGGTTATATTTATGATTTTACAGCTTCATATAGTTTAATATTTGTGATTTGTTTAGTGATTACATTATTGACAATTGTATGTTTAAATATAGTACAAAACATGAAAACATTATAAAAAATAATCCATTCATATGGATTATTTTTGATCTCTCGTATATGATATAACATCAGTAATTTCACATTCAAGAATGTTACAAAGTGTATTAATGGTATTTGTATTAACATTAGAATTTCTCTTTAGCCTAGTAATCTGACCAGGAGAAACATTGTATTTGTTAATCAATGCATACTGTGATACACCTTTTTCTTTCATTGTTTTCCATAATGGGTCAAAAGTTATCATATTTTTTATCACCTCTTATATATAATAACCGTAAATTGTCAAGTTTGGTATATACCATATCTGGTATACATCTTAGAGCAACATAATAAATATTATAATAGCTGTTACAAATGGAACAGTAACCGTATCATAACCCTTAATACTTATAGCTTCTATAATTGTAGCTCCAATACTTCCTACTAGGGCAATAAGAATTGATTTTAATAAACTGATCTGTCCTACATACATCGTTACAATAATCGCTATAAAAGCTACTATACACATAGCAAGACTTCCTTCATATGTCTTTTTATGATCATGAATAGGTATATGATGCTTACCATAACTCTTACCTATCAAAGCAGCAGCTTCATCACCTAATCCCCAAGCAAGTATTGAAGCTATAACTGTTATTTCAGATCCTAATAGTCCCCAAAACAAAGTAATCAATAAAGTCGCATTCCCAAACAATAAAATCAAACTATTTTTAACTTCACCTTGCCTTCTTTGTTGAAATAAATCCTGATATAAAGGATTCTTTTCAAAGAACCATAAGATAGGATAAACAACAATTGTAAAGATAATACAAATAATAGCTGGTATATACCAATGTTTTGAAGTTAGCATAATTACTAAAATAATCAAAAATGAAATGGTATGTAAAATCTTTCTTCTTGCTTCACCGCCAATATGAAACATCTTAAATAATAGTAATGCTAATGCAACTGCTACAATCAAAAAACCAATTAAAATCCCTAATGTATACAAAATTTCACTTACTACAGCAGGTATTTGCATATCTACAAAATAATTCAAATAAATCATACAAGCCCCTAATATTGTTAAAATAACACCAGTGGTTAATCCAACAGTTTTATTATCCACTCTATTAGCAAATCTGGCGGAAATTAATGAAGCAGTGGTTGCTACAACAATACAAATAATTAAAACGTTCCATCTTTCTAAAACAATGGCAGGATTAATCATTGAATGGGCAACAAAGCCAATCAAAGCAGTAAAAGTCATAATAAATGTACTCGTACCAACAGCTGTTTTTAGGTCATAACCTAAAAATGCTGTAAATACTACAAGCATCATCATGCCGCCACCTGTACCTACAAAACCTGTACCAAAGCCTATTGTTAAACCAAAGAATACAGAATAATAATTTCTTTTAATCCTAGTCTAACATTAGAGGCACTTGCACCACTTTTAGATGTATCAGGCCTTACAATAAAGCGAATACCTATACAAAATGTTAAAAACAAAGTAAATCCACCCAAGACAACATTACCGACAAGATAAGCCACATAACTACCAACAGAACTTAAAGCAATAATACAAACAAGCATGACCCAGCCATGTTTTAAATCAATATTCTTATTTTTTGCATATGTATACGAAGTAACTGCTGATCCTAAAATATCTGAAGCCAAGGCAATGGCAGTTGCTTGATAGGCTCCATAATATCCACCAAAGGATGGACATAACACAATTAAAATAGGCACCATAACTGTGGCTGCTGATAATCCTGCTAAGCCTGTACCAATACCTGCTCCAGCAGCTGCAATAATATACCAAAAATATTCCATAAAAGCCTCCATTTCCTTTCTCTCTATGTTATAATCATAATCAACAAGTGTTGTTTATGCAACCGACAAAAATATCAAAATTGTTGATTATGGAGGAAAATATGAACCAATATGAACAAAGAATCAATGAAACAAAAAATAAAATCTATAACGCTTTTATAGAACTTGCAAAAACAAAACCTATTCATACAATATCAATATCACAGTTATGTCAAATGGCACATATTAATAGAAGTACTTTTTATCATTATTATGGTAGTCAATATGATGTTCTCAATGAATTGTCAAATCAATTTGTTTCAACAATTGAAAACCAATTACTGGAATCTGATTTTCGTGATCAAAAAAGTGTTCAAAACAAAGTTTCTCTTTGTTTTGAATATGCCGCTCAAAACTGCGAACTTGCTTTATTACTGATGAGAAATAATAAAGATATTGATTTTGCATCTTATTTGTTTTCGATTCCTATGATAGAAGAATTATTGAATGAAAAAACTTCAGACATGTCTAGCGAAAAAGAAAAACAAGCTTCACTTTCATTTGTGACACATGGAGCTTATCAATTATTATTAGAATGGTTAGAAACACCAGATCGTATACCTGCAGATGAAGAATCGAAACTTGTATTAAAATTGGCACGTAAGATATTATAAAAAAATCATCCTCAACCTAGCATGATCATTTAATCAAATTCAATGAAAGAAAAAAGGAATAATCATAGCAGGCAAGAGATTGCCTACTTTTATTTTCTTACCAAAACATAGATTAATACCAACACCAAATATGAGTACAGAACCAACAAATGATAAATTAGAAATAACTGTATCTGTTAAAAATGGTGAAATAAACGTGGCAAATAAAGTTATACCACCTTCATAAACAAATATAGGCAAAGCTGAAAAAGCCACACCAATGCCTAATGTAGAAGCAAATATCATCACTATAACAAAGTCTAATATAGATTTAGCAAACAACGTACTTGGATCACCTTGAAGTCCGTCCTGCAAAGCTCCAACAATAGCCATAGCTCCTATACATACCACAAGCGATGCTGTCACAAACCCTTCTACAAAATGTGAATCATTCTTAATTTTCACTTTATTTTGTAACCATTCACCAAGTTGTTCTAAACGTAGTTCAATATCAATCCATTCCCCTATAATAGCTCCAAACACTAGAGAACCAATCAATAACATGGAACCTTGTGTTTCTATAGTACCATTATTAACATTCAACATGCCAGCCATAGCACCTGATAAACCAATAAAAATGGTAGCTAAGCCCAAAGCTTGCATCAATATATCTTGATACTTTTGTTTTAATCCACCTTTAATAATCATACCAATTAAACTACCAATAATAATAGCTATAGTATTAACTATTGTTCCTAATCCTATCATATACTCCTCACCTCATTGGATATATCTTATCAAATATTGATTATTTAAACAATTCAAATGTAATTTAAATATTCTTCAAGTTGATTGATGTTTTTTATAATAATCTGATTACGCTTAATTTCAATTAAGTTTCTATCTTTAAGTTGTGAAAATATGCGTGTTACTTGAACCCTCGAAGCATTAATAGCTGTTGCAATTTGATATTGGGATAACTTAATAATATTTGAATTGTTGTTCTTACTATATAATAAAAGAAAATGTATGAGTCTTGTTTCTACATCATTAATACTTTGTTCACTAGCATCATAACACATTAGTCTTAAAACATTTCCTGTATAGATTAGAAAATCTTTATAAAAAGAAGAATGTTGTTTTGATAGATCAACGATATCATCCAATGTTAAAGGTATAGCTTTGATATCAGTAAGAGCTCGAGTTGTTATAACAGCTAAAGAATCAGAGACGAAACTATCTAAATTAAAAATAGTATTTTGTTTATGAATACCAATAAATCTTTCATAGCCATCATTATTGATTGTATAAACACCTACATTACCTTCTACTAAATAATACAAACATGTTGTAGATAAACCACTTTGATTAAAGATATAATCTTTAGAATATGTACTGAGTGAATAATGTTTTATAAACAAAGAACGATATTCCTTAAGATCATCCTTTAAGACGAACTGTACATTAAGATCATCATCCATGAAATCACCTCTTTATTATTATAAAACTTTGTGAACTGTATCACAAGATACAGAACTTAAAGTTTTTATAAAATATAATGAAGAAAATGACAAGGAGGAAAAGATATGTCAAAATTATATCCACATTTATTTGAGCATGGCAAAATTCATAATCTAACAATTAAAAATCGTATTATGAAAGCACCTCAATCATCTGGTATGAGTAATATGGATGGTACAGTTAGTGAACGTTTGATTCGTTATTATCGTCAGCAAGCTGCTGGAGGAGCAGGAGTCATTATTGTAGAATATGCTTATGTTGATGATATTGGAGCTAAATCGGCTCATTGTCACTTAGGCATTTCAAGTAATGAACATATTCCTGGTTTAACGTGGCTAGCTGAAAACATTAAGGAACAAGGAGCAATTCCTGCTATCCAGATTGAACACTGTGGTAGACAAAAGTTCTTAGGAACACAACCTATGGTAGCTCCTTCAGCTATTCCATGGCCAAAACTTTGGGATCAATATGGTGTTCAGGCTGTTCCAAAAGAATTAACTATTAAAGAAATCCAAGATATTGTTCATGCATTCGGTGATGCAGCTTTACGTGCTAAAATAGCAGGATTCGAGTTAGTTGAAATTCATGGTGCTCATGGTTACTTATTAACTAATTTCTTCTCACCTACAACAAATCACAGAACTGATTTATATGGTGGCAGTTTAGAAAATCGTATGCGTATTTATGTTGAAATTGTAAGAGACGTTAGAAAGAAAGTCGGACCTGATTTCCCTGTAACTATCCGTTTGAGTGGTACAGACTATGAACCAGATGGTTTCCCTATTGAAGATACGATTGAACTTGCAAAAGTATTAGAAAAAGAAGAAATTGATGCATTCCATATATCTGGTGGAGATCACCATACAATGATTCATCAAGTTTCACCAATGGCTATTGAAACATGCCATAATGTTTGGGCTGCTGAAGCTATTAAGAAAGTCGTATCTGTACCTGTTATAGCATCAGGATCTATTACCTTACCTGAATATGCTGAAGATATTATTGCCAGTGGAAAGGGAGATTTCGTAGGATTAGGAAGACCTTTATGGGCCGATCCAGAGTGGCCTAATAAAGCTAAAGAAGACAGAGGTGAAGATATTAGACCTTGTATTCGTTGTAATGAGGGTTGTCTAGAAAGAACATTCTTTAATTATAAAGCTATTACTTGTGCTTTAAATCCAACCATTTCTAGAGAAGGTGAATTAGATATTATACCTGCAAACAATAAAAAGAAAGTAGCGATTGTCGGTGGTGGATGTGCTGGTATGGAAGCTGCCAGAGTATGTAAATTACGTGGTCATGATGTGACAATCTATGAAGAGAAAGAATTAGGCGGATTACTCCATGAAGCCTCAACACCAGAATTTAAAGCAGATATTCGACCACTTATGAAATATCAAATCACACAAATTGGCAAACTCAATATTCCAGTTATTAAAAAGAGAGCAACTGCTGAAGAATTGGATGATTATGATGCTATAATTTGTGCAACAGGTAGTACATCTGCTTCATTAAATATTCCTGGTGTTGATAAGGATCATGTTTTAAGTGCTTTGGATGTACTTAATGAAGTAAAAGAAGTTAATGATGAGATAGTTGTTGTGGGTGGTGGCTTAGTTGGTAGTGAAACAGCCTTACATTTAGCTGAAAATGGTCATTCAGTCAGTCTTATTGAAGTTTTACCTAATATTATGAATGGTGTAGCGGCTACTGATGTATTAGCATACTCAGAAAGAATTGCCAAAACAAATTTAAAAGTTTATACAAGTACTAGTTTGCTTGAAATCAAAGACAATGAAATTCTTGTTTCCAACAAAAATGGTATTCAAACTTTACCAGCAAATAGTGTTGTTATAGCTGTAGGATTAAAATCACAATAGAATCTTTATCACGAATTAGAAAATCAAGGTAAAGAAGTTTACCTTGTTGGTGATGCTATTAAACCTGGTAAAATATTTGATGCCTTCCATACATCTTATAAAACAGCCATAAGAATATAAGATCCACAAAACGTGGATCTTTTAAAATATCAAACCAACAGTTATACCAATAATAGCTCCCATAGTCACTTGTAAATACGTATGCCCAATCATTTCTTCTAGTTTCACTTCATGATTAAGCAGCTCATTCAGTAGCCTTGCATGTTTTCCTGCCTGATATCTCACACCACATGCATCATACATGACAATAATAGCCATAATAGCTGCAACTGCAAAAATAGGACTATCCAATCCTTCATATTTGCCTATAAGAGTTGCTAAAGAAGTAACAACTGCACTATGGGCACTAGGCATACCACCTGAGCCAAATATCCTTTTTAATTCTACTTTCTTATTTCTTAATCCCTCAAAAACAACCTTGAATACTTGAACCACAACCCATAATATAAAAGGCACTAATACATACTTATTATGTAATAATTCTATCATTTATTTTCTCCCCTATTTAATACTTCATTATAAACCTCTAACAATCTATCACCAAATACGGTCGCTGAATATTCTTTTGATGTTTCATAAGCCCCCTGACTTAATTGTTTTGATATATCTTCATTATTGTAGAGTTTTAATACATCATCCTGATATTCTTTTTCATTATCAAATATATAACCATTATATCCATTTTTTACAGTATTTGCAAAGCTTTCATCGTTAATTGCAATGACTGGCAATTTAGCAGCCATAGCTTCAATGACAGTTAAACCTTGCGTTTCACTTTGCGATGCTGTCGCAAAGCAATCAGCTATAAAATAATAATACTGAATATTATCATTCCAATCTATACTTCCAGTATATATAATATTTTGATTTGACATAGATTTTAATGCATTTAATTGTGGGCCGTCTCCAACTATCAATAATTTTATATTGTTTTGTAATTCATTCATAGCCTGAATAAGCAACTCTAGATTTTTTTCCTGTGCTATTCTACCAACAAATAAGACCAGGAAATCATCTTTTTGAATACCTAGTTGATTTCTTAACTTTAGTTTATCAAAATCAGGATATTGATTCATATCAAATTTATTGATTTCTATACCTGTTGGTACAACATGTATATTTTTATCAATATGATATTTATCTCTATATAGATGTGATATTTTAGCAGTCGGAACTATCAATTCAAGATTGTCACGACGACAAAATTTTTGTGTTATTTTCTTCACTATATTTTTAAATAACTTATTAAAATGACCACCATTAATATAATGTACATAGTCTTCATACATCGTATGACATGTATGAACAAGTGGAATATCATATTTATTAGAAACAATGCGGGCAAACATGCCTAGACCAAATTCTGTTTGCGAATGAATAACATCTAGATGCCATGATTCAATAATTTTCATAGCTTTTTTATGATATAAAAAGGAAATACGATAATTGTACATAGGTATAGGTAGTGATGGCAAACGAATAATTTTACCTTGATCTTCTATTTCAAATTTTCTTGATGTACTTACTGTCACAATATAAACAGTATGTCCTTTTTCCTCTAATGTTTGTTTAAGCATTAAAATACTTGTTGTAACACCATTCGTGAAAGGAATATAAGCATCGCTAAAGATACCTATCTTCATTATCCCACCTCCATTGTCTACATATTTTACCATGTGATTTTTGTTTTACAACAATAATTATGCATATATAATATGAAATTTTAATGAAGAAATGAAAAAGAAGTTTGATTTTCAAACTTCTTGTCTATAGTTAACTAGTGCACCTATTAAATTCGCATCACCTGAGTATTGACAACTTACAACTTTAGGTTTAATTCGTGCAATACCTACTTCTTGTAATATCATATCTAAATGTCTAGAAATATTTTCACATAAATCTTCTCTTTGTGATATGGCCCCTCCTATAACAATTAGTTCAGGATCATAAGTATATTGAATATTATATATACCTAAAGCCAAATAATGATAAAATCTTTCAATGGCATCTATACATACTTGATTACCATTTTGCGCTTCCATAAATACTTTTTCACCATTCCACTCACCATCTAGTTGACTAGCTACATGTCTTACCATTGATTGCGTAGAGGCTACTTCACTTAATATTGGCATATGGCCATTTTCTTCACAAACAATCGTATAACCAAATTCACCACCATGAAGATGCTTGCCATGATGTACCAATCCATCTTTAATCACAGCTCCACCAATACCACTTCCGCATACCACAAAACATACATCCTGATATCCTTTGGCAGCCCCACTATAAACTTCAGCCAAGGCAGCACAATTGGCATCATTTTCAATGCTGACTTTAATGTTTAATCTTTCTTGAAAAATTTCTTTAAAATTAGGACCATGAATATAAGGAATAGCACTGGCACCACCAATAATACCTGTTTTTGTATCAACAGCTCCAGGAGCACTAAAAGCCAATCCTTCTATATCATACTTTTCTTTCATGGATAAAACCCAATTCACTATTTCTTCAACAAATAACTCAAAGTTTTCTCTAACAGGTAATTTCCCTTTTTCTAACAATTCATCATTATCAGCAATGGCTACCTTTAAAGATGTTCCTCCAATATCAATACATGCAATCATTTGTTTCACCCTTCCTTATGAGCATGACGATATGCCACGCCTCTTTTTACTTTCATTATTCTCTCTTCTCCTGGAAAATGAACAGGATTCACAGGATTTTCCTTATACATTTCAATCACATCTTCACAGTCAGTAATAATTTCATCTAAAATCATCATACCATACATCTTAGGTGGCAAAATATAAATTGGAATATTATATGTTATATCTGAATTTACCATTCTATCAACATGTAATGTTAAATGTGGACAACAAATAATAATATCATAATCAAAAGATTCATTTTTAATATATTTATCCTCAGCAAGACCTAACGGATAAAAATCAATACTATATTGATCTTCTAAACCTCTTTCTTTAATCTCGTTTTGCATCCTAACTGTAATAGCACTCGATGAAAAACCTCCACCACAACA